>DATLTL010000120.1:0-4117 GCA_035533635.1 Nitrososphaerales archaeon | reverse complement strand
CTGCTTCGTTGGCCTCAGCTCCACTGTTGCAGAAAAATACTTTTGATAGACCCTCAGGCAAGTGCTTCGAAAGCAATTCCAAGTATCTTTCTCGCGTGTCGTTATAGAACGAGCCGTGACAAGTGATCAGCTTCTTCGCCTGTTCCGCTATGGCACTTGAGACTACTGGGTTGGCGTGTCCAACGATTGCAACGCCGTATCCCCCTGCAAGATCGATGTACTCCTCCCCTTTTTCATCGTAGACTAGAGCTCCATTTCCGCGCACTATCTTGAGCGGGAACTTTTGATACAAAGGTATCAGAAATTCGTCTTCTATCAATTTGTAATCACAGTCCCGTTATCAGATAGAGCGTTCTGCAGCGGGTGGTCTCTCAAGCCGGAGGAGATGATCGACTTTTTCGAGCCCAGCTCTACTGCTTCTACAGCCGCCATCACCTTCTGATTCATACCTGGTCCAATCTTCGGGACAGAATCCTTGGCTTGTCGAATCGTCAGATTAGGTACGACCGAATTGTCGAGAATCAACCCTTCCGTGTCAGTCAGGAAAATGGCTGCGTCCGCTTTCAGAGCGCCGGCGACGTGGGAGCACGCCCTGTCGCCATCCACATTCAAAAGATCGAACTCTTCGCTAGCTGCCACTGGCGAAACTATCGGAACATATCCCGAATCCAGAAGAGTGTCAAGGAATCGCGTGTTTACCTGATTGATCTTTCCGGTGTAGCCGCCGTCGATGAGCAGTTTTCTCTTACGATCGTCTACTATGATTAGTTTCTTCTTACGCGCAGCCCTCAAGAGGAGGCCGTCGATTCCGGTCAATGTGACTGCGTTGATCCCGTTCTTTTGGAGTGTTTGAGCGATCTGTTTTGCCAGCATTCCTGACATTACCATCGCGAATATCTCAGCTGTCTCTTTGTCCGTGTACCTGCTCTTGATGCCCTCCGGCGAAGTAATGAACTGTTGCTTCTTGCCCATTTTCTCAGCCACTGAAGTTACTTGATCTCCGCCACCATGCACCAAAACAACGCGAGTTCCCTGATCTCTAAGATTCTTAATGTCTTCTATGATTGTGGGGTTGATTCCATCGATTACACTTCCACCAATCTTGCAGACGATAGTCGTGGTCATATAGGATGAAGTCCTGGGAACAATAGTCCCGCACTTTCTGCAAGCCCGCACATCAAATTCATACATTGCACTCCATTGCCAGCGGCGCCCTTCATGAGGTTGTCAGTCGCAGAAAGTAACAACAAGCGGTTCAGTCTTTCATCTATCTCAAAGCCAATGTCGCAGAAGTTTGAGCCAGAAAGAATCTTGGGGTCTGGATATCTCGCTAATCCCTTTTTGTCCTTCACAAATCGGACGAACCTCGCATTCTGGTAGTACTCGCGGTACGCCTTCCAAACCACAGGCGTCTCCAATTTCTGCTTTCCAAAGGTGTGAATGCTGCAAAGAATCCCGCGTACCATGTTTATCGCGTGCGGAGTCATCGAGATCTTGATCTGGGAACCCGCAGCCTTGGAAACTTCTTGCTCGATTTCTGCAGTGTGCCTGTGATCAACTGGCTTGTAAGGTCTGATTACCCCATATCGTTCTGCGTGATGAGTTGCAATGGTGGGCTTCGCTCCACCTCCCGAGCTTCCGATCTTGGAATCAACAACTATGTGCGAAAGATCTATCAGTCCAGCCTTCGCTATCGGAGTTAGAGCAAGAATGCTTGTAATCGCCATGCAGCCCGGGTTTGCGACAAGGCTGGCATTTTTGATCTCGTTTCCGTAGATCTCTGGTATGCCCAACGGAGTTGTCTGCAACATCTCTGGATAAGGGTGCTTGTAATGGTACCAATGCTCATATGCGGCAGGATCTCGCAGTCTAAAATCTGCGCTCATGTCCACTATCTTCAGGCCCGTCTTCATAATATCTGGAACCATCTTGACCGCTGATCCGTGTGGCACTGCCGTAAATACGAAATCGCAGTTAGAAGTTAGGGCATCGAGCTTTGGTGCTGCGAATTTCAAATCGGTAAATGAACGTAGATTCGCATGGACTCGGTATAGTGCTTCTCCCTCGTATTGCTTTGAGGTTGCGATTGTCACTTCCACGTTTGGATGGTTGATGAGTACTCGTAGCAGTTCGCCTCCAACATATCCTGAAGCGCCGACGATTCCAACACGCAATTCAGACATTTTTGAGCTTGTTCTCAAAACAATTCAGTTCGAATACCGTTTAAGCTTTACCGCTTGCAGTCGCCCGCCTTGAGGACTAGAGTGCGATTATCGCAAATAACTTCATTTCGTAGGAATTCCAAAAATACTGTTAAATTTTCGATGTTCATGAAGAGCAGACAGAACCGATTTGAAAATAGCTCATGCGTCAATAACAGTGAAGAACATGGACGAGTCATTGAATTTTTACTGCGGCGTCTTGGGTCTCCATCTTTCTAGGAGGCGTGAGATCCCTCAGAACAAGGCCGAAATCGCTTTCGTTCAAGGAGAAGGACAGAGCATGCCTGCCTTGGAGCTCACCTACTGGCGCGAAAAGAAAGACTGGGTCGATGGAGACCAACTGGACCACATCGCTCTGGCAGTACATGACGTAATAGAATCAGTCGAAGAGTTCAGAAAAAAAGGGGTTGAAATTGTAAAGGAGCCTTATTTGCTTCAAGGATCCGCAAGAAGAATAGCGTTTATCAAAGACCCTAACGGCATTTGGATAGAACTGATTCAAAGTGATTAGATGTGCTCTACTTTTTCGTGCTCATCGCACTCAAAATTAGCGCCGATCCCACCGTTTTCGAATACGCTCTCAGGTATGAAATGGTACTTGATACCTTTCTTCTCTAATTGAGCCGTCGTTCTTTCATCAGCAGCAAACCAGCAGCTGTCTGGTTCGAAGAAAGCCAAAATCCCGTGGTCACTCTTTAAGCAGACGTGCACAAGATTCTCAGCTGAGTAAAACATCGTTTCCCCACACATTATGCAGCTCATTTGCTTCGAGTTGAAACTTGGAGTCTTTGGCTGCTCCACTTTCGACATTACTCCAGAAATAAGAAAAACAATCTAAAAAAACTCATCGATGGTCTTGTCGTCATGAACTCGATATCCTTTCCGCTCTCTCGAGAGTCGCCTTGGCTCTTTTATAATGCACTGCATCCACGAGTTTTCCTTCCATGCGGATAGCACCGACCTTACCTTTCGCAGCATTCTCATAAGCTTCCGCTAATTTCTTGGCGGATGTGATCTCTTCTTTGCTAGGAGTGTAAACATCGTTTGCGACGCTTATCTGTGAAGGATGTATGACATGCTTCCCGACGAAGCCCAAATCTCTTGACTGCATTGCTTCCTTTCTGAACCCATCTAGATCCTCTAGTCCGAAGAAAACGCCATCAACTGCATCGACCCCGTAAGCCGAGGCAGCAACGACTATCGAAGTTTTGACAGAGATGCTTCCAGAATATGCCTCGGTTCGACCGCCGACTGAGTACGCCAAATCTGCAGGGCCATATGAAACAGCTTCAACGCCTTCGCATCTTACAATATCTTCGACCCGGAGTACTCCCATCGCAGTTTCTATCAGTGGAAGCAGAATTTTTCCAGTTTTCTTCTGTAGATCCTTTGGAATTTCCTCCGTTTTGGGCAAAACGAGGCTGCTGACTTTTTCTTCCCGCTTCACAAAATCAAGGTCCTCCTTAGAATAGTCTGACCCGAGTTTGTTTATCCTAACGCACACTTCTCGCTTCCCCCAATCAAGTTGTTTCATCAAACTCGCAAGCGTTGCTCTGGTGTTTGATTTCTCTTCTAGCGGCACGGCGTCTTCAAGATCAAGTATTACAGAATCTGCATCCAGCAAGATTGATTTTCTTAATTTCCTTTCATCGTTTGCTGGGACAAAGAGCTGGCTGCGTCGCAACAAATATTGCGCTACCTGATTCCGAGATAGCTTTTGAATACTAAAGGCTGTCCCCAGAAGTTCCTGGGTTCGTGCCTATCAGCTCCGACTTTGCCTTCTTTCCAATAACTTCGCGCGCGAAGAATGCTGCGACGAAGGCGAGAAAGAATGCCAATGCTGCCACGTAGTAAGTGTATTTGAAAGCAGTCTCAGTCGGCAAATGGTAAGTTCC
>DATLTL010000119.1:0-18803 GCA_035533635.1 Nitrososphaerales archaeon | reverse complement strand
ATTTCCGGCCCAGGATTAGGTAGGATACCCAAGGGCTACGCTGTGAAAATCTCACCGGCGAAGGTTCCAAGGTTAATTGGGAAAAAGGGTTCAATGATCAAATCAATAGAAGTTGGAACTCATTGTAGAATGCTGATTGGACAGAACGGGGTAGTGATAATTGTCGGAGCCACGGAGGATGCCCAGAAGGCTGCGGCAGCGGTGAACCTAGTGGAGCAAGAAGCGCATTCAGCAGACCTGATTGAAAAGGTTCAATCAATGCTTGGCTTGACCGTCGCGCAGAAGGAGGAATTTAACGGGGAGGAAAAACCGACTCCAGAAGCATCGCAAACGCCCGCAGAGAATTCAGAGAGTTTAGAGCAGGCTGAAACCATCTACAATGAAGAAGAGGAAGCTGACGAACCGTAGCTCTTTGCGATAACACAAAGGAAAAATTTTTGGTGAATAAATAATGGGAAAACAAGGCGGAGACAGCAGTAGTCTCATAAACGCGGAAGGACTAAGGCACGACGGAAGGAAGTTAGACGAACTCCGTCCCGTCAAGATACAAGTTGGGATCTTGAAGAATGCTGATGGCTCTGCATTCATTCAATTCGGAAAGAACAAGATAATGGCAGGAGTGTATGGACCAAAAGAAGTCCATCCAAAGCACAACGCACTTCCTGACAGAGGTCTGCTTCGATGCAGATATCACATGTCTCCGTTCTCGACGGACGAAAGAAAAAATCCTGCGCCGTCCAGAAGAGAGATAGAAATATCAAAAGTGATCAGGGAGGCTTTACAACCTTCGCTGATGCTTGAGGATTATCCCAGAACAGCAATCGATGTTTACGTGGAGATACTCCAGTCGGATGGAGGTTCCAGGTGCGCGAGCATTTGCGCTGCGTCGGTTGCTCTTGCAGACGCCGGAATTAACATGCGAGATCTAGTGGTTGCCTGCGCCGCCGGAAAGGTTGCGGGACAGGTCGTGTTGGATGTTGACGACACTGAAGACAAGGAGGGGCAAGCCGACTTGCCAATTGCAATAATGCCTAGCACAAATGAGGTCACGTTACTACAGCTTGACGGTCAACTGAATCCAGAGGAATTCGGCAGAGGCTTCAACTGGGCTCTGGAAGGATGCAGAAAGGTTTACCAGCTTCAAAGAGAGGCACTTATCGGCCGCTACTTTGGCGAAGGTGAAATGCGGGAGGCTGTGCAATAATGTCAGCGGTAAAGAAAGTGTTCGTCGTTGAGCAACTAAGACGAGCTCAAATGTTCGATGTTCTCAGCAAGGGAAAGCGACTCGATGGTCGCGGTTTTCTGGATAGAAGGGATCTCGTTGTGGAGACTGGAGTTATTGAAAAGGCCGAGGGCTCTGCCAGGGTAAAGCTCGGAAACACCGAGGTAATTGCGGGAGTAAAGGTCAATTTGGGAACTCCATTTCCTGACACTCCGGACAAGGGTCTATTGGTGGTTAGCGCTGAAATATTGCCTTTGGCCTCGCCTTATGCCGAGCCTGGACCGCCTGATGAAAACGTAATCGAACTGGCGAGGGTCACAGATCGCGGTGTCAGAGAATCTGGCATGATCGATGTCTCAAAGCTTGTTTTGGTTGAGGGAAAGCATGTCTACGCGGTCTTTGTAGATGTCAGCATCATTAATGTTGATGGCAACTTGTTTGATGCAACTTCCTACTCTGTAGTTGCAGCTCTTCTGACTGCGAGAATTCCAAAATACGTTCTTGACGCAGATGGAAAACCGCAAAAAACTGAAGAGGCGATTCCCCTCCCGATACAGACCGTTCCAATTGCGATAACGCAAGCTAGGATTGGAGACAACTTACTAGTTGATCCAACTCCCGAGGAAGAATCTGTTATGGAGGCGCGCATCACACTAGTATCGGACGACAGGGGAAACATTTGCGCGGGTCAAAAGGGACTCCCAGGAACTCTCACAATAGATCAAGTATTGCAGGCTGTAAACACAGCTAAGCTTAAAGGCGAAGAAGTAAGGTCGATAGTGAAGACGGCGGCTAACTATGTCTAGTTCTTCGGATAAAGGCCCTCTCAAGGGTCTCAGGCAGAAATACGGCGCTACACTCAGAAAACGTTACAGCAGAATTATGCGTAATGAAAAACGCACAAGGCGATGTCCGTCCTGCGGTTCAACCCGTTTTAGACGTGAGAGCGTTGGAATATGGAGCTGCAATACCTGCGAATTCAAGATAGCAGGCGAAGCATATGATGTCGCTACTACGAAATCTTGAAGATTTCCCGAATCTGGTACCCTGACATAAAGTCAGGATAGTTGGGCTATGAAAAGCAAGGTTACTTTTGTAGAGCTCAAAGTGGAGATACTCGCGGAACCGCGCGCGATTAGCGCGGTAAGGGCCGCCATGACTCCTGAAATGGATGATAGCAAACGATGCAAGTTGTCCTTGCACACGGACAAGACGGGGCGTAAGCTCTCTTTGATTTTGAGTTCGAAAGATCTTGTCTCTTTGCGGGCGGGTTTGAACACAAACCTTAGACTTGCTGCATCTGCTCTAAAGAGCATCAACGCGGCCAAGAGCGCAGCTCTTGCTGAAAGATCACAGAAAGACTCAATAAACCAAAATTAGTACAAAGTTTCGGAAAAAAATAATGAGCAATTCCAACGATGTTCCCCCTTGGCTTAGGGAGCAACTTGCTAGGTTCGAGCAACTCCAACAAAATCTTCAGGCAATTTTACTTCAGAAACAGCAAATTGACGGTGAATCGTCAGAAGTAGATCGCGCGCTCATAGAACTCAAGAAAGCTGCTGAAACTGACGCCGTCTACAAGAGTGCTGGCAACATTCTGGTCAAGGCGAAAAAGGAAGATTTGTTGAAGGATCTCGAAGAACGCAAAGAGCTCGCAAGTACGAGAGCAACAGTACTCGGAAAGCAGGAACAACGCGTCAGGGAGAACATCAAAGAGCTTTCCACTAAAATTGAAGGTGCCCTTAAAGGAGCGGGTGCAACGAGCACCACGCCATCTAGCTAATCCGCTGACGCATCTTTATGAGTGACCAGAGTGACTCTCTGAGAGAACTTTTCTCGCGAGAATTATCGCGCATAGACAAAGAGCAAACTGCAAAGATATTGGTATTCACTCACAGGCAGGCCGATCCAGATGCTCTGTGCGCAGCATCAGCCATTTGCCAGCTGCTCGCGGATGCTTTTCCCAGAAGGACTCTTGACTTTCAGATAATCGCGCCTCAAGCAGCTAGTTTGCTGGGACAGAGTGTCTGTTCTCAACTTGGAATCAAGTTTGTAACCGACCTGGAAAATGACAGCATTAGTAATTGCAACCTCATTGTGATAGTCGATACCGGCGATCCTCACCTTCTAGAACCATACTCTGCGCAAATAATGAACAGTAAAGCACGAAAGATTTTGGTTGATCATCATTCCACAAGTCAGAGCTCGAGCAATTGGACAGGCTTGGACGGTTCATATGTGGAAAGAGGCGCGACTTCGACTTGTGAAATCATTGCGCGCGGATTCGCAGAAGCGAAGTTTTCAAAGGAACTGGCACTAACGCTTCTGACAGGATTGATGTTTGATTCTCAGCATCTGGGAATCGCAACCGCTTCAACTCTCGAAGCAGCACTGACCCTGGTCAAGGCTGGCGCAGAAATAGATGCAGCCAAAGGAGCTCTCCACAACAAGCCGGACAGATCCGAACTCTTGGCGCGCGTAAAATCGGCGCAGAGGTTACAGTACGAGCAGGTCGGGAAATATCTGTTACTGAAAACGGAAGTTTCCAGTTTCCACGCTTCTGTTGCTCGGATGCTTTTGATGATCGGAGCTGATATCGGGATGGCGTACGGAGAGAGCGATGGGGAAGCCAGAGTCTCCATTAGAAGTTCACAATCTTTCTTCAAGGAAACGGGAATTGATTTGGCAGAAGAGGCTAAGAAGATCTCAGACTCTCTGGGATTCGTAGGAGGAGGCCATCCCACAGCTGCGTCACTGTCCGGAAATGCAGTCCCTGTTGAATTGGCCAACAAGTTCATTCAGGGGTTGAAATTCGCGTTACCAAAAACATAGTAGTTACAATATATTTATTATCGCTTCATTCGCGGATTAACTCATGAGTGAAACTACCAAAGTCACGCCAACCCCAGTCCGGTCAAGGACACAGATGCTGACTGGAATAGCCCTTTTTGCGGCGCTGGCTATAATGCTCAATTTCCTTATCAAAGTCCCAGCCCCCTATGCCTTTTTTCTCTACTATGAAGTTTGGGAAATCCCAATTGTTGCTGTACTCCTGATATTCGGAGCTTATGCCGCTCTAGGGGTCTCAGTTTTGAACGCGGCAGTCCTATTGCTCGTATTTCAAGGAGCGCTTCCTACTGGCCCTCTCTATAACCTTGCAGCAGTACTTGTGACACTTGGAGCTGTCATTGCTGCTCACTCGCTAGGGATTAGATTGAGGCTCAGCCCGCGAAATTTAATCATTCTTGCAACTGGTTCTGGAATCCTTGTCAGAAGCGTAGTTATGACGGCCTTCAATTTTCTATTGCTTCCACTTTCGCCTCCAATAGGCTTCAGCTACCCTGTCCAAGCTGTCATCCCGATATTGCCCCTCATTGCATTCTTCAACGCGACCGTGGCACTCTATTCCATCCCATTTGGCTATGCCGTAGTTAGGGCTGTATCATACAGATTCAGATTCAAGCTGGCTTATCCGATGCGAGCTGCCCAAGCAAAACCATCATAGTTACATATTCTTTCAGTGGAGGATGGGCCACACTAGAAGCTGACATCAAAGATTGAAAATGCAAGCTGCTGAGGATGGAGTGATTCAAGTAAGTAATCTCTCATTCAGTTATTACGGATCGGAGCGAGCGGTCCTGAATAAGATCAATATATCAGTAAAGAAGGGTGAAATCGTGCTCATAGTAGGACATTCAGGTTCTGGTAAGAGCACTCTTCTCAGAGCGATAAATGGGCTGATTCCGCATCAACATGGCGGAGAATATTCTGGCGAAGTCATAGTGGATGGAATGAAAGTCAGCGAATCAAGTATGAGTAATCTCGCGACAAAGGTAGGATACATTTTTCAGAATCCTGAGAATCAGATCTTCATGTTCTCGGTAGAGCGTGATATTGCGTTCGGCCTTGAAAATCTCGGAGTGGCTCAGGAAGAAATGAGGGAACGCGTCGATTGGGCACTTGAATTGCTCCAGATCAAGCACTTGGCGCTCAGAGCTCCACACGAACTGTCCGACGGGCAAAAGCAACGAGTCGCGATAGCCGGAGTTATTGCGATGAAGCCAAAGATACTCATTCTCGACGAACCGACCTCTCTACTTGACCCATTTACGGCAAAAACTTTGGTTGAACTGGTCAAGAATCTTCGTTCGACTTTGGGTATCACAGTTCTCATCGTCGAGCACCGGCTCGATCTTGTTGCGAAGATATGCGACAGGATTGTTGTGATGGACAAAGGAGGAATTGTTCTCAGCGGTTCACCCAAAGAAGTACTTTCGGATCCAAATGTATCAGTTCACGGTGTCACTGAACCTACAATTGTAAAGCTTGCAAAATCTCTTTCCCTTGGCGGTTCCAACATTCCGGTAGATCCAGAGGAATTGCGCGATAGTTTAGGGCAAATACGAACTAATCGCGTATCATGAATCGGAGTTGAAAAAGTGGAAACTGTTTCAATTGAAGAGTCCTACGACCAAATAGTGAGCTTTGAAAACGTTGATTACAGTCACCCGAACGGAACGATAGCCCTCAGAAATATCAGTTTCCAGCTCAAACCAGGCGAACTCCTAGCAATCCTTGGAAGTAATGGAGCCGGAAAGACTACTCTTGTGAGGCATATCAACGGACTATTGAAGGCAACTCACGGAACTGTAAAGGTATTTGGAAAAGATGCAAAGCTTTCTACTGCGGCAAAGCTTTCTCGCAAAGTTGGAATTGTTTTTCAAAATCCAAATAACCAGCTATTCGAGCAATCGGTCAAGAAAGAGATCCAATTCGCTTTAAGAAATTTCGGATTTATGGAAGCTCTTATTGAAGAGAGGACTAACTGGGCACTGAAGACATTTTCTTTAGCTGAATATGCTGACAGACCGCCGATGGAGCTCAGCGGGGGAGAAAAGAAAAGACTCTGCGTCGCCTTGGTGCTAGCTTGGGATCCGGAGATACTCATTCTGGACGAGCCAACAGTCGGGCAGGATTCCGAACAAAAAGAGAACCTCGTTCAGATCGTTAAACTTCTGCTTTCTCAGAAAAAAACGGTAATACTCGTCACCCACGATATTGAATTTGTTTGGCCCCTCCAGCCAAGAGTTATTCTGATGTCCAACGGTGAGATCGTCGCAGATGGCGAATGCCAAGAGACTCTGTCAAACGAATCTTTGATGTCAAAGGGTAGTGTTTTGCCTCCACAACTTGTTGAATTTTCCAGGCTGATGGGCTGGTCCCTACCATTCCCAGCGAGCACTTTCGAAGCAAAAAGCTTGATCGAAAAAGCAACAACAAGAACCCGAATGTGAGTCTTGATCGGAAAATGCAATGGATAGCTCAAGGATTTCTTTTCGTGAGAGGACACACAGTCGTCCACAGATTAGATCCCCGAGTCAGACTGATCACCTCACTTTCGCTCTTTTCCGTGGCACTACTGAGTCACAGCGTTGAGGAGCTTTCAATTATCATCGCAATTGTACTTACAATTGCAGGCATCGCAAAGATAATCAAGCGATTCGCAAAATCTATGCTTTTCACCGCTGTGATAGCTTTGATCGCTTTCGCCCTGAATCTGTTCTTTTATCCAACGTCACCGCATCAGGCAGTTGTATTCGGAGTGCGATTGTTTGCGGTAATTTCTTCAACTTCATTGTTTTTCTTGACTTCCACCCCGGACGAACTAGAACATGTGATGAAATGGATGCGCTTGCCAGCAGATTTCGTCATGGTGTTTGTAATTGCCGTCAGGTTCGTGCCAGTATTGCTGCTTGACGCTCTTCAGATAATGGATGCGCAGAGATCGCGCGGCCTTGAATTCGACAAGGGGAATATTTTCCAAAGGATGAAAAATGTCATCCCTGTGATGGTTCCGCTAATTGCAGTAGCTCTCAACCGGAGCCTTGATCTCGCCGAGGCAATGGATTCGAGAGCCTACGGCGCAGCAAAGAAACCAACTTCGCTGTATCATCTTGCACTAAGGCGATCAGATTACGCGATGCTGGGAATCGTGTTACTCGGAGTGGTAATTGGAGTTTACGTTTCGCTTTACCTGATATTATTCTAGTCGTCCTGAATATGCATTTAAGCCGTGAACCTTAGAAATCGAAAAGTACACGTTATCATGCCTTACACTAGTGAAAGACGGAAGAGACTTCTTTCAAAGGTCTACGCCTCTCAATTCGTCACGGATGTAGATCCCCTGGATTTTCTCTCTTCCTCTCTCGAAACTGGCAAAAAGAGTCTGTTGGTGGAGATTAATGACCTAAAGCAAAGTAAACTCGTGACAATGCGTAAGAATATTCCTTCGGTTACAAAACTAGGGAGGTCAAAAATTATTGTGATAATGGCAGGCGGTTCTTTCGATATTATACATCCAGGCCATTTGGAAACTCTTGAGCAGGCAAGGGCATTGGGTGATTCATTGATCGTATCCGTAGCTCGCGACGCAACTTTTAGGAGAAACAAGAAAAAGGAACCACTTCACAATGAAGATTTGCGACAGAAACTCGTAGCAGCACTAAAGGTCGTGGACGCTGCTGTACTCGGTAGTGAGCATGATATCCTCGAGACAGCTGTAATGATAAAGCCAGACATCGTTGCTCTGGGTTACGATCAGTACCATGACGGACAATCGATACAGAAAGATCTAATGAAAAGGGGCCTCAAAGTGGATGTTGTCAGATTGAAAAGTTCTGTGCCGGAAATCAAGACTGCATCCATCATCGGGTATGACGATGGAAGCCTACTCGACAGCACCTGAGTTTTTCAGAAATATTGAAACTCTTACTTCGTCCCCATCCTTCAGCTTGAAATGATCTCTAACGTTGGTGGGGGATATGATCTCCAGCACGGAATCATCATGTGTTGTTCTCTCGATCACAAGAACGGCGGCATCCACTTTGCCGTTCAATACCGCTCGAAAGCATTCGGCGCCTCCATACGTTCTTTTACCATCGCTAAAGCCGTCGATGTGGATTCCCTTTGCTGTTGCGAGATCCCTTTTGATTTTTCTATCGAGGGCAGAGTCAAGCCGTAAGTTCAGAGTACCTGGAAAAGGGTCGAATCCAAGTTTGGTCTGGAACTGTTTTCTGTACCCCTTAACGGATATGTAGTAGGCTCCTTCTCCGAGGCCGGAAAAAACCACGCCTGTTACATCCATTTTATCTTCTTCTTCACCGAACACGTGTTCCAATGTTGAGTGCAGATTTGCTCCAGCAGCTACACCTTTCTTGGTGATCTTCACGTAAGTCTTTCCAGCGCTCCTAATTCTTTCAACCAACCCTTCCTTTTCCATTTCTTCAAGAAGTTTTGACGCAAGTTGCTGCGATTTGCCCAATCTTCTCGCAAGCTGGATGGTTGTGACTGCAACTGGTTTATCCTTTGCACCTTGTACTAGTAGATCCAAAAGGGTTGGAATATAATTCGCCTTTATCTTCGGGAGGCTAGTCTTTTTTGAGCTACTCAATTCTTTACCTCTCCCAACCTTTCGGATAGTTTGTTTACCGCAGCGATGAACTCTCTCCTTCTTGCCTCTTCCGTAATTGTCGCCCGCGTGTCTTCTATGAGAATTCTAGCCACATCCAGTTTCCTCTTCACCCCTTGTGCGACATTATCGTATACTGCGAACGGTGACAGCGAGAGATACAGCTGTTCCATGCTTCTGAAGAGGTTCTCTGCTGTTGAAAAGTCATTTTTCCTGATCGCATCGAATACTGAGCGCTTCAATTCGCCGATTGCATCAAGTAGGCCGAGAATGTAAGAAAGATTGGAAACCCCAAGTTGCTTTCTAGATGGCAATTTAGCATCCGACCTCATCGCGAGTAGCACTGAACATTCAACAAACTCTTGTTCAGGCGTAAGCAGATATTTCGTGAGATCTGAGCCCGCGATTGCTCTCAACTCGTCGAGTTTCTTCCTTGATTCGCCGCGAAGTTTCTTTGCCTCGCTGAAGTTTGAAGTGTGCACGCCCACGATAGCCTTCGCGGATAATGCAATAACGTCTCTTGATTCCTTGATCAGCCTCTCCCGCCGACTGACAATCTCATTGAATCTCTTCGTTGCCTCAGCTAGCGAAGCTTCCATATTTGAAAAATTCATTGGTTTTTCGGGTTTGACCGGCACTTATCTCTCTTTTGATTGTTAAGATGGCGCGTCCTGATTCAAGAATTACGCTTTCAACAATTTTAATTAGCGGATAGTACACTCGAAGGACGTCGTTTCAATCGCAATAGGATGCAAGTGGCATGTCGGAAAGCTTACCAAAGTGGGTCGCTGAAGAAATTAAGGATGTAAAATTTGGAAAAGAAGAGGATTGGGAAGGATCCGGATACATCCTTGATATCAATAAGGAAGCCAAGAAGATAGACGTCCAGTTTTACGAAAAGCTTCCTGAGGGGAGGTACATCGCAACGCTAGAGTTGCCAGAAAAATTCGATGCTGATTCCCTTGAGTTAGGGAAGGTCTACATGTTCAAATTCAAGGCGTTTAAGGCAACATTATCTGATAAAGTGACCGAGTTCCTGAAAGAAAAATTCAACGTGGTCATGGACGCCATTTTTCGATTCGAGCTAGCGTCAGTTGAAAGACTGGAGACTGAGGCTGATTCCGCTCCAGCACGGCCCTCAGAAGACGATGATGACGATGACTAGAGATTCAGCGGGGGTTAGCTAACGACCAACTATACCAAAGGCAGAAGCCGCGAGTACCAAACGATGCGCAAGCTCCGCAACGATGGCTGGGTTTGCAGCAGGAGCGCAATGTCACACGGACCCGTCGACGTTTTTGCGGCGAAGTCGGGGAAGATACTCCTGATTCAGGTGAAAAGTGGATCATCAAGAATGAAGAAACTCGAGCTTGAAACTTTCAAAATTTGGGCAGACCAGTTTAACGCATCTGCGGAAATTTGGTATTACAAGAAAAGGGGAAAATTGCAGCGGCACAGCGTAAGAAAGCAGCTAATGGAGCAACCGTTGGCTATTTCGGTTCGCCAGAACTCTCTTTGAGCCTACGAACCACTTCCATCTTTTCGTGGCAGCGCTTGCAGACAGGTTCCTTCTTCTGACCTGACATGCCGAAAAAGAACGGCTCCTCATTCTTGACGTCGTCGCAAAAATAACATCTGAATTCCAAATAGGTAAAACACTCAGTTGTGAAACGAGAAGTGCTTACGTTTTGGGAATAATATCCTTTTCTCCTATAGTAATTACCTACATAATACCCTATTTGTGAGGGGAATAACCTCTTTTGCCGTTCATTTTTGAGTCTCTATGAGCACTCTGGAAACAGTGAGTAATATACCTAGAAACATGACGAATTTGCTATTCGATTGATTTTCCAATTGATCGCCTAAAAATTCTTGCCCTCGGTAAATGGACGCAGTCTTTAAGAGTAACCCTCGGTTACTCACATAATATGAGTGTTGACAAAGAGTCTGATCATGAGGAAATAGACAAGAGTCTCGAAGAGTCTCCAGCAAGTTCGCCAGAGGTACAAGCACCTGAGCCAAAAACCGAGTATGTCTGCGATATTTGCGGTCAAGTAAAAGCGAATCAAAAGGGACTAAGCTCACACATTCACTATAAGCATAGAGATAAGGAAGTATCGGCTCCATTTGAAACAGCTGAAAGTGAGGAAGTGAAACTTGATAGAATATTAGCTCAAGCTGGTATTGCTAAGAATCAGGGTAGAGGGTTGATCGTTAGCTCATTTGCTAACTATGGAGAAAATACCCCTCAGGCTCTTTATGACGTGCTTAGTGGCATGATGATTTCTCAAGCTAAGATTCGCATGGTTCTAACCAATTACTTTAATCGTATTTGGCGGAATGACTTAGAGAAGGAAGTCGTATTAGGAGATAGCAAAGATATTCCTAAGACAACTGTACAAACAAAAGGCCCTATTCAACAGCAGCTTGATGATATGAGAGCACAAAGATTGCTTGATGCTCAAATAGCTATGTTGGAAAAGCAATCTGGCCAAGGCAACGATTCTCTTCAACAGCAACGAATAGCTGAAGATAAGGAGCGCAGGGAATCTAACGAGCGTATTGAACGAATGCGTATTGAAGCTGAAGCAAAGAATATGGCACTAACACTTCAACTTGAAAAGGAGCGCAGGGAGTCATTTGAAAACAGGTTAGCAGCTATTCAAAAAGAGAATTCCGAGAATGTGCAAGGGCTCTTTGCTTCTATTCAAAGTAATAACGAGAAACAAAATAAGGTATTCACAGATTCGCTTAAACTGATGCAAATGGAGAACCAACATCAACGTGAGCTTGAAGCGATGAAAACTCAATTAGTATCTGCTTCAAACGCTGGCGAGAGACCTATAATCAGTATCGGGAAGGAATTGAATCGCACGATTAGGGAGTTACCAACCACGATAACAACCGCGTTCAAACAGATTTATCCGAGCGGTATTCCTCAGGTTCCGACTATGACGCAAGAGCAAATGTTAGAATCAGCCAAGAGGTTACAGCAGCAACAACTTGCACAGCAGCCACAACAAGAGCAACCGCCGCAAGGATATGTCTAAGCCGACCTGTCGGCTATTTTTTACTCTCAGTCGGCTCTGTCGGCCTGTCGGCTCCTATAGTGTCGTTAGGAGTATTTCTCTTGCCTTTCAAGCCGTCAATATCAACGATCTCGATCTTGTTGCCGATTCTATCATACTTGATTAGAGCTGCTTCACTAAGCGACTCTAATATTTCTACTAATCTTGATTTACGAAGCCCTCTCATACTGCGGAGTATATTCCGTGTCGTTACATCTTGAGATCTCTCGTAAAACCTTACAATAGCCCTAACTACCGCGGACGCATCTCTCGGACTTTCCCAATCATCAGGCATCAAAGCAAGTGATTCTTGCGACCATCGCTTGGCCATTTGCCAAGATACTTCAAGCACCGCTTTGGAAACAACTATCTCATGTATTGATTTATTCTCAGGATTCGGTTCTTTGTAGTGCTTGAATACTTCTGCGTGTATCATAAGATCTAACGCTAGCAATCTGGCTACTTTTATCCATTGATGATCTAGCCTAGCAACTAATGATTGAAATTCCTCGCCCTGAGCTTTCTTGAAAGCAACGACTTCTTTGAAGATTCGGTTATACGCTTCAATGTCAATCTTGAAGTAATACTTGAAACTCGCGACGTATGAACAGAATCTCTGCAAATAGAATAATTGACTTTTCAGATCTTCTGAATCTACCTTAAGCGGCTCTTCCTCGCCAGTGTTTTCAATTACTGCCCAGATAAAGCGGTTGAACATTCCGCCAGTTAGAACTTTCTGAGGTACTGATTCTCGGAATACATCAGGCGTTGTTGCTGCTATAATATTTACATATGTATCAGTACCGGGGGTTTCGTACGTTCTCTCTTTGCCTGACGCACTAACAACGTTGATCAGCCGTTCATTATCCCAAATCCTATTCCAAAAACTCGCAGATTCTGACATGAATGAGCCTTTTTTCATATTTGAAAGAAGCCTATCAAGTTCGTCGAGATCGGCTAAGCCCCTACGCAACCCGCGATTAGACATATACTTAGTTAATGATTGTTCTGTCGCTAAAGGTAATGGTTCATCTATACCAACGATCTCCTTTTGAACGCCTAAGATGAATGATTTACGCGCATAACCACTCGGAGCGATGAACCCAACGAAAAGGTTTGTTTTTGGACACTTTGCGAGATTGCAGGTACTATCAGTATCTAAGCAATAACTCAGCGTTTGTAATGCTCCTAGAATACGAAATTCTACATCAACATCGCTTTGGTACATGCAGTACTCTGAAAAGAGGTTAAGAAATGTCGGCTTTGTCGGTACGTCGGCTCCTACAGTATCCCTCACGACACTATAGGAGCTGACAGGCCGACAGGTACCGACATGAGAGGACTCTGGGTTCTGAGTCATGCTTATCACTTTGCTAGGGAATACTGCGCTAGAGTATCCAGTATTATTTCCGCTTGGTGTGAGAAATATCGAAGTCCCTCTTTGATCTCTTGCTCAGTTAAATCGCCCTCAAAGAGTGGGTAATCTGTATTCGGCTGATCTTTCTTGATAAGAATACAATGTCTGTCTGTACGCAGAATAAGATGATACTTGCCCAAGTCAATGTTAGCGTTCCTAATTTGTCCGCTCATTTGCTATCACTTCCATTCAAAATATCTCTTGCCGCTTCCAATCTTACGCCTAACTCTTTCATATTTAGCGGCTTAATATGAATGAAATCGTCATAAGTGATCTCCATAGTATCGCCGATTTTGATTCCATGCTCTTTCAGATATTCTGGCGGTAGTATTATCGCTACAGAATTTCCCCACTGCTTTACCTTTCTAATTACTCTGCCATATGATGACATGATTCTCGTCAAAACATATTTAGACGAGTCTTATTATATAGTCATCTATATAGGTTATAGAGAGCTAAAATGAATCTCTATAGTTGCCGAACAATATTAGCTAGTAACTGGATTTTAGTTTGACAGCTAATCTCTTGTTTCGTTGAGCTGCGTCCTCGTAACAGTTCACTTGTACTAAACGATAATTTCCACTAGTTAAGGCTCTTTCGCAATCGCTGTCCATTATATCTTTTTTCTGTGCGTACTCAACCTCCGATTCTTCGCTTGTCATATGAAGATACGAATAGCAACCCTCTAGCTCTTTGAATTTCTGAAATAGCTCTTGTTGCATCACGATTAACCACTATTTCTACGCTCAACAAAATCAAAAGTTTTCTTACACTCATCGCAATAAAATTCAGTGATGCCATTTATGATACGAATATCAAGAGCTCCCTTACAAATCACGCAAGCAAACTTTTCAAATGCTAGTTTCTTGATAAACTCCGCCCACGGCAAATCTACTGCTGCTTTCATCGTGGATATTCGCCTAAAGTCATTTCTGCTGAATTTGATGTTAATTGTCCGCCATTCAGATTTCAAAGAGTTTTCAAAGTTCACGAAGTAAGTCCTTTTATTTAAGTTCTCCGTAATGGTAGGTAGCGCATTACTACTGTCGTAATTGTGGCAGCTACAACTACAGTCACGGCAATAATAATACAACGGGCTAGGTCTGCGCTGAGCCGTCAATGTGATGTAAGACGCAATCACTTAGCACTGTCATACCACTTGGGGGAAAAAAGTGTAATGACGCAAACAAAAGCAGAGCAACAAACCAAGTGATAATTTACGATGAGGATGCATACCCATGCCGGCTAGTTTCTGGGTCGCTCTTGGCTAGCCGGCACGCTTACTATTAATATTGAAAAGTGAATAATTATGAGACACTGGCAAAAGAATCCGCATACAGAATTGATGGATATAGGAAGTCATGGAATCAGCAACGTTCCATTAAGTCTAGGAGACGGCCAACCGCCTAAGTTAGCTGAGTTCCAACCGCAACTTACTCAGTTCGCTTGGCCTCTAGCAAGCAAACTCGAAGTAGAAAATCAGCAATTAAAAGCAAAATTAGCACAAACACAAGCTAACGCTTTCAACCCGCTAAACCCTCTGGGCTTACCTTCACCTGCGCTAGATCCGCTGGGGTTGTTTAACAGACCTATTCCTAAGCCCATATCTACCGCTGCACCGAAACCAAAGCAGATAATCTCAACAGTTTAGGTGTTCAATTTGACAGATGATTGTTTTTATCGAGCTTCGCAAGTTGTTTGATGAGCTGGAACGCTTAAAGAAAAGTACTGGGGTTTCCAATCGTTAAGTGGTATCGATTGAAAATCAGAGTCAGTCGCAATAAGAAGTTAGTTACGCTTACGTTTAGATCTGCTAAGGAAGCTCAATTAAAAGCAGATTTGATAGATTCTTGCTTTCAACTATCTAGTGAAGAAGAAAACTTCTACAAACAACTAGCAAAGAAAAGGCCGGCAGGTATTCAATGACTCCTAGAGAATTAGCAAGCTACGTTCAGCCAGAGCAAGACGATCTTGGCCATATAACTGGTTATCCAATCTTCGCATTCAATATTCAAACTGCAACTTTCAAGAGCTGGGATAAAGAGTTCAAGCAGGAAATAATTGATTTACAAAACAGCAGTAATCGTATTCTCATGGCTAAGGTATTCCGGCAAGCGCATCAGGCAATCGTTCAACGGTTGTGTAATTGACCTATCGGTAGTAATAAGTGACAGTGAAAGCATCCGTTGCGCTCCCAGAATTTGTATTGCCGAAATAGAAGGAAGCCGTACCCGGAAGGACTGGAACGTTCAAGTATCCGCTAAATGAATAATACTCCCAATGGCAAGGATAGCCGCTGTAAAGTATCAATTCCTGCAGTGTAACACCTGACGAGCCTGATCCGGTGCCGGAGTAACCTTGGCAACCACTGCCCTCAAAATTTCCCGCTTCAATGTACCATCCACTATTGGGAGCAGTGTTTGGGGTGACACTAACCACAGCATAACCAACGTACTGAGCAGTAAAATTCACAATTAATGAACCTGAGCCGACAGCAGTAACCTGTAAATTATTAGCTTCAACCATCGACCCAGAAGGTTGCACTGTAGTAGTAGAGACTTGAGTTATAGTTGAGTAAGCTGTGGTCGTTGAAGATTGCGAAACAGTGCTCGTTACCGTACTGATAGAGGTAGCAGTGCTGACTGATGTGGCGGTGTTTGTGATTGTATTGATAGAGATAGTGGTTGTTGGGGGCAAGGTAACAGTGCTGACAGATGTAGCAGTGCTGAAAGATGTCGAGGTACTGATGGACGCAATGGTATTTGTGATAGTACTGATAGATGTGCTGATTGTCTGAGGAACGACATATCTCCCTGCAATAGCACCTCCAACCCCGGCAACAATGACCGCACAGACAATAATTAACGCAATTGCAGAACTGATGGCAACTTTGGAGGATTTCATGTCTAGCTACGCTGTTTAGCCTTGGTTAAGACGTATTTTATCCTTTTTATCGTGCAAAATGAAAATAGACATGGGATTAGATGCAAATTTACGGCTTTATCGTGGATTATCTTGCCTGAATTGAGAGTAACAGTAAGCGAAAAGATGGATAAGTTGCTTGAGAAAGTCGTTGATAGTGGAGTTTTCACTAGCAAAGCTGACATCGCTAGATTTGCGATGATTGACTACCTAGAGCGATTGGGTTTATTGCAGGTAACCACTGGCAAGTAAAAGATACAGTCTATGAGGTGAACCTTCTAAAGTGCGAGACGCTTTTAGAAAAATTCGTTCAATGCTCGACCATTAGGCGGTTAATAGTATCCTAGTTTGCCCCCTAGCTTCTCGGTCTAGTTTCAGGGAGCTGGGGCCTGGACTTTGACGTTTTACGGAGCTGGGGAAAATACTGCATTCAAATATCAATTATAACTTCGTGTTTAGCCTTCATCTCACACGGTACTTTTTGGCATATTTCATGTTCGCATTCTTTGCTGAATTTCCTATCTTCTAAAGTGCGGAGTTGTTTCCTTACAATTTCTTTGAAGTGCGGTTCACAAAGGCAAATGAATACTTGCATGTAATTTTTTACCCCCCCCCCCGATTGTATATGTGCATTCCCTCTCGCTTCGTTGAGCTCTAAACGAGCAAAAAAATTTGGATTTGAGCTAAGAAGAGCGCCATATCATAGTGGGAATAGCTTTCCCTTTCTCGCATGACTTGGCCTTAACCTTACCTTTCAGGTTTAGCTCCTTGATTATTCGATTGATCGCCCCCGAATTGTGTTGTACGATCTCAATCACGCGGTTCTCTTTGGTTAAGACTGGGCCTTTAGATATTCTTTCAACTAGGGCCTTTATCTCGGAGCTGTCAGCTCTCACGTTAAGAGCTCGTTCTAACAGCTCATCGGTTATCTTTGTTTTGGCCTCTTTTGGAGTTTTGTCTATTCGCTTTGGTTCTACTACGTCTCTCTTTTCTTCTTGTACTGATATTTGACTCATGTCATATCGAGTATATCTAAGTAAGACCGCTATTAAAACAGCGCCTTTAACTTAGGACACGCCTAATTCACTTTGTATTTTGCTAAGAATTGCTCTTTGATTTCTTTATCGCCCCTGTCTAAGTTAAAGAATGAAACCATTTCTCGCATGAAGCTTTGTTTGAAGTCTTGCAGATCATCTTTACTAACCATATTCCTAGTTTGGTATTCTTCCCTTAGTTTCGCAATATCATTTTTGGCCTCAGTAGCTTCATTAATCAATAACGCATTTTGATATTGTATGTATTCCTTCTTCATTTCTTCTATAGTAGGCCGATGATAATTAGCACTTAATCCCGATGTATGACCCATCAATTGCTCTATCTGAATAGTTTTCATGCTACTATTTTCTAAGTGAGTTTTATAGAATTTCCTAAAACCATGAACTTGTTTGAAATCCCGATCTACTATTCCAATTCTGTGCCATTGATAATACAACATCTTTTCAAGCGCATAGACAGTTAGTTTTCTCGGTTCTGTATATTCAGCTAAATTGACCTCTTGTCGCACTAGTGGAGAATTATCTGTTATCTTTTCGCCCGCTCGTTCACGTTCACTAAGATAAGCTTTGAAATGTTCTACGCACTCTGTACTAACAAATGTTTGATATTCTTCATTCTCGTCTCTATACACTGTTAGCAACCCTATTCCCTCAGCTAATAGCTTCAAATCACGTACTGTAAAATAGTCAAAAGCTCCGGCCCTTATTCCTGAACTAGCTAGCAGAGTTATCACAAATTTCATACGTGTATTCGACACATTGTAAAGCTGCTGAACTTCTTTCAATGTTGGAGCACGATCATGAGCTTTTGACACATAAGGACTGCTCTTGATTATCTTTTTCCAGTTAAACACTACCTCATTGAAATCGCATAGAGAACGAATAGCTGTTAGCCACGTTCGAATTGTAGAACCAGAGAGCTTATCCTGATGATCAAATATCCACGTTAAGACTTTATCTTCAGCTTCTTTCTTATTTGTTCTTGCTAAAGCTAGAAATTCATCGGGCCTATTATCTAACACTAATTTGTAGGCCCGTTGATATACTTCTCGCGTTTTATCTGTATGTAAGCTCTTAAGAAATAGCTGAACTTCTTTAGCTTCTGCTGTAGCTGTAACAGTTATCGGGGTCATAACTGCTTCTATTGTAATAGTGAGGGATATTTATAACTCTTTGGTAATAGGGTATTTATCCCTAGTTATCCTTTTCTGGCCAGCTAGAGATTCGGACCGAGAGAGAATTTCAGTTTCGTGAGACCCTTTATTCTTTCGATGTCGTTGGGCGTCTTGCTACAGTCCACTGCCTTCTCTATGTCTTTGATCGCTTTTCGCTTTCTCTCAATTTGTGGAATATCAGGCGATTCTAGGATTGCTCTTGCGGCGTTCTCGAACCACTTTGAAGCTTCTCCAGGTTCCTCCGCCTTGGAATAGCAGTCGGCAATCCACTCCATTATGTCGATCTTCGCCGAAGGTTTGAGAGTCGGATCCTGCAGGTTCTCCTCGAGTATAATTGCTGCCGATTTGTATTGCCCCAGTTTTATTTGTTCGAGCACATCAGAAATGAATCCCATCTAGACAACCTCAATTCTTCCCTGCAGCGGCGAGCCGCCTAGCTCTGCGCTCCTTGGCTTCCGCGTATCTTCTCTTCTCAG
>DATLTL010000118.1:0-2577 GCA_035533635.1 Nitrososphaerales archaeon | reverse complement strand
TGCTCCTGCGGGCACTGTGACTCCAGCTTCCGAGATCGTAATACAAGAGTTTGACAACGCAATGTAGATTGTAGCATTGGTCACACCACTGCCGGAGATCGTGACTTTCTGTATGGTAATAGGATTGGGCGTAGGATTTTGTGCGTAGAGTTCTAGCTGGGCCGCGCCAGCGCACGTAGCATTATACGAATGCGCCGAAGCAGGGCCGCCAAAAAGTGCGAACTGCTGAAAACTGAGCTGATTGCTCTGCGGTGATGTCGGCAAATAATTAGTCCAAACGAGAGCTATGACAACCACTCCGACAAATCCACCGACAATCAATCCCGTGAACAGATTGCTGGAAAGCGCGCATCTTTTGGAAAGGCGCATATTATCATGAATAGCTTAAAATCGTGTATATCACGTATTCCTTTTCCAGATCAACTCACAGTTGTATTTGGCAGTGTATGTGAAAAGATGCCCAAAACTGGTAGTTCGAAGGAGAGGACGCATGGGTCGAGGCAAAAGGCATCTCGGACTCCTATCATAGTCGGCGCAGTTGTTTTACTCATTCTGGTTATCTCTGGAGGCGCGTTTCTCTTAACTCAAAAGAGCAGTACTTCTACCGTTGAGACCACAAATCAAACAAGCAAGCCCATGATTCTTTACGTCAATCAGGGTAACGCTCTTGTCGATGTGACAAACTACACAGCTCTATTGAATTTCGCCCGAGCGAGTGGGTTTAACACGCTTTTCTTTCAGATCTACCGCAGCGGCAACCTCTTTTTTTCACAAAGTAATCTAACATACTTTGTAAATGCTGCGCACATTGAAGATCTGAAGATCTATTTTGCGCTGTACTTCACTTCCTCAAACCAACAAATTCCAACTTCGATCTATAATCTTGGAGAAGATGGGATAAGCCTGGACATGTCTACTCTCGCCGACCCAGCCCAGACCAATTTGTTAGCGACGCTGCAACAAAATTACAAACAGGGCAAGACAGCTGTCACGTCAACCAACTTTGCAACTCATCTCAAGCCGGACCTTTTGATACTTGAGACGTATCAAATTCAAAACTCGTCAAAGAACTCGTACATTCATCCTGGTGTGATTACGAGCGTTGAGCCTCTTGCGATGCCGAACAAGCAAGTGTACGAATCCCAGTACCAATATGACCTTAGCAATAGCGACGGCGTGATGGTGTTTGATTACTACGGCCTTCTCAAGACAGGGTATTGAGACGCAAACTTGGGGTAGCTGTTAATACCTAGTCGGTTGACTATAGGAAATTGTCCAAGCGCCTTTGACAGACCAGCCCAAGACAGTAAGGAAAGAGGATGAGCAGGCAACCGTCGAAGGCACCAGAATGTCGATTTTTGATCATCTTGCAGAACTCTCCAACAGGGTCAAGAAATCCCTGTACGCTTTCATGATAGCATTCGCTGTCGTTTCTTCACTCCCGGATCCACTGCATCCCTTCGGAGGTCCAAACTCCTTGTTCGGTTACAATTTTCTATTGATCACTCTGCTCAAGTATGCGGAGGATAAAACCGCGAATGGTTTCCAGTTCATTTCTATGAATCTCACAACACCAATCTCGGTTTTCATCAACCTGTCACTCGCATTGGCAATAGTAATTACCTTGCCAATCATCTTCGGACAAATATACGGATTTGTCGCGCCGGGACTGTACTTGAGGGAGAAGAACGCCGTCAGAAAGTATATTCTTCCTTTCGCGTTGCTATTTTCAGGCGGGGCAGTCTTTGGACTTTTGGTCGTATTCCCAACTGTGATGAGGATACTCTTGATCTTCTACAAGTCTTTTGGGGTAGTGAGCTTGGTGTCCCTGAGCGATTTTGTAAACCTGCTTATTCTCGTGCCCGTGATGACAGGCCTCGGTTTCACCTTCCCGGTTTTCATACTTCCGCTCGTAGAGCTCAAGGTCATCAGTGCCAAGCAGCTATCCAGCGTAAGAAAATGGGTCTACATCCTAGTTGCCTTGGCCGTGGGGCTCGCTAATCCTGACCCCACTTTTATCAGCAGCATTCCAATAATTATCCCTGTGTATGTACTCTATGAAATGACAGTTTTTATTGCAAAGAGAATCGAGAAGAAAAAGTTGAAAGCTGCGGCCATGCAAGTTATTCCAAAGTAATGCGAATTCGAAAGCTAGCTGCCTAATTATTTAGCTCTGATTCAAACCACACGATGTAATTTCGTAATCCCCGCTCTCGCAACTCGAGAGCCTTCTTTGCAGTCTGCATGATTCTTTCAGGTGAAGATATTACCTTCTTCGGAATTTTCACGTAAAAATCTCTGTTCTTAGGATACAAACTTGTTGGGAGCCTTGCAAGCATGAAAATGTCGCACGATCTCTCGCCGTAAGGCACCGTTCTGTCAATGTGTTGAACAGCGTGCATCGTTTCATGCACAAGGACTGAGGGTAGAATATTGTTGTGGTCGGGTTCAAACGGCCTAGGGTCAATGCTTATCCTGCGAGTTCTGTAATCGTATTCAGCAATTGCGCTGCGCATCTTTTTCATTCCAACCCGCAACGTGACATCGCTCAGCTCAGGGAATAGCCCAGCTAGATTA
>DATLTL010000117.1:0-6033 GCA_035533635.1 Nitrososphaerales archaeon | reverse complement strand
GCAGTACATTTCTGCTCATCATGATATTCTCTCAGGCAAGACCAAAGTGGAGATACCAGGAAAACTCGTTGGCGACAAGATCTGGGTCGAAGAAGGTAACGATATACGATCAAGCACTGAGCTCATTGGACCGTGCCTTATAGGAGCACGCACAACCATAGGTAAGGATTCAAAGATAGGTCCACTCACTTGCATAGGTTCTGATGTAACCGTTGAACCCAATGCTGTAATGTCTCACTGCGTGGTCTACGATTTTGCATACATTGGACGTGAGGCCGAGGCTAAAGGTTGCGTCATTGGCAAGAATGCGGTGTTGAGGCCGAGGGCAAGGGTCTTCGAAGGAGGCGTGATAGGTGACGGAGTGCAATTAGGTTCTGGGTCAGAAGTTCTGCAAGGAGTGAGGATCTGGCCAGATAAGAAAATAGAAAGCGGTGCCATAGTACGAGAAAATCTCGTCTGGGGGCTGGCGTGGCAGAAAAACATCTTCGGCCTACGAGGCATTGTAGGAATCGCTAATGTCGAAATAACTCCAGAAACGACGGCAAAACTTGGTGCAGCATTTGGTACTTTTGCCGGTCCTAAGGGCAAGATGGTCGCCGCAAGGGACACGCTGCGATCTTCAAGGATGTTAAAAAGATCGTTTATCGCTGGACTGCTCTCAGCTGGAAATTCTGCTTTCAATCTGGAGGCCGCGCCACTTCCTTTGACGCGACTTTCTGTCGTTTCAAACAAGCTCGATGGTGGAGCATATTTTGGCTCAAACCCCGGAGAACCGGATTATTCAGTTCTGCAATTCATGGACTCCAGTGGCTACAACTTGGCTCAGGATGCGCAAAAGAAGATTGAGAACATACTAATAAAGGAAGAAATCCACCGCGCCTCATACGATGAGCTCTCGGACATTTTCAACTTGCCACAAAGCTCTCAGGCATACTCTGATCTCATTCTACGAAATATCGATTCCAAACCGATTCTGAGTACGCGACCAAGAATTGTCGTTGACTGCGCCCTCGGCCCCGCGTCGGTCACTGCGCCAAACGTTCTTTCAAAACTGGGTTGCGAGGTAATAACGCTCAACGCCAGTCTGGGCACGTACGCTACTACTCTTTCTGTCTCCAGCAGCGCAGCGAATTTGAAAGACATTGTTACTGCTGTAGGGGCCGTGGCGGGTTTTAGGCTCGCCGGGGCCGGAGATACATTAAGAATCGTGGATGAGACCGGCGAGATTCTCAGTGGAGACGAAGCTCTTGCGCTCATGTCTGAGATGATATTGAAAATGCAACCGGGGCAAATGGCGGTTCCAATAACTTCTTCTGGAATAATGGAGGCGATTGCGCTAAAGAATGGTCAGAAGGTTCTGCGAGTGAAGACAGAACCCCGAGCCTTGATGGAGACGGTGGGAAGTGGTAAGGCGTCTTTTGCCGGAAACGACTCCGGCGAATTCATAGTCTCAAGAGAACTTCCCTTCCCAGACGGCCTACTGGCAGCAGGGAAGATAGTAGAATATCTTTCAACTACCGGGGGGAAGATCCACAAGATCAAGAAGGAGATTTTCCAGCCCAAGCTGGCCAGGGGATCTGTGACGGTGCCATGGAACGAAAGGGGGAGAATCATGCGGAGGCTCGCATCAGATTATTCGACGGAGAGGGTCGAAACGCTAGAAGGAATAAAACTCGTCATAGACGACGGTTGGGTACTGATCAACCCCAGCACCGATGATCCAGTTTTTGAGATCGTCGCAGAATCCGGCAACGCGCAATCGGCAAGTAAGTTGCTCCAAGATTTCAAGACCAAAGTTTCAGAAATTGTAAATGGCAACGATAAAGATACTTCATAGAGCTATTCCATATTGTCTACTACAAACGCAAGACATCTCAAGATACTAATGTTGACGTGGGAATATCCCCCAAGGATAATTGGAGGAATTTCGAGAGTAGTTGAGGGACTCTCCCGGGCACTGGCAACGGTGGGACACGAAGTACACGTGGTAACTCCCGAAATGCCCGGCTCGCCTTTGGAAGACAACGATCAGGGCGTGTTCATTCACCGAGTTCGCATCGAAAGCCCTACCCCGACTTTCCATTCATGGGTCTTGATGATGAACCACTACCTCACAAAGAGAGTTGGCAGGCTCATAAACGAAATAGGAAGTTTCGATATTGTGCACGTGCATGACTGGCTCGTACTACCTTCCGGTGCAGAAACCAAGGCATTTTGCAATTCCACAATGGTCTCGACGCTACATTCGCTGGAGTGCAAGAGAAGTGGGGGCGTGAACACGGCTGAAAGCAAAATGGTAGACAGTTTGGAATGGTGGATTACTTTTGAATCCGCCTTGGTCATTGTGTGCAGCAAGTCGATGCAGAATGATACGGTCAAGGAGTTCGGTGTGCCTGAAGATAAAATCTGGATAATTCCCATAGGCGTAGATCCAGAAAAATTCCGAAGATGTCATCCGGACCGTGATCTAGTGAGAGCCAAATACGGCGCAAATAAAGGAGACAAGTTGATCTTGTTTGTTGGGCGATTAACCCAGCAGAAGGGCTGCGAGTACCTGATTCGGGCGATTCCACAGATATCAAAGCAATTCAACACAAAACTGATAGTAGTTGGAGATGGTTCCTATCGAGAAGAACTCGAATCAATTGCGAAAGCTAGTGACGACCATAAGATCCGCTTTACGGGTTTTCTGCCAGATAACGAACTCACCGAATTGTTCGTGTGTGCAGATCTGATGGTTATTCCGTCAGTCTACGAGCCGTTCGGAGTCGTTGCCCTGGAAGCTATGGCGGCTGGGCTCCCTGTCGTTGCGAGCAATGTTGATGGCTTGGGAGAAATAGTAGTTCATGAAAGGAATGGAATTCTGGTCTTTCCGAAGGACAGTTCCTCGATAGCGTGGGGAATATCAAGGATTTTATCAGACTCGGCAAATACGCAGAGATTGATCGTGAACGCCAATAATGACATTCGGACAAGATTCTCATGGGACGCAGTTGCGAACCTCACCTTGGATCTGTATCACAGGGCGTTGCTCATGGGATCTGAGGGAAAGCGATAAACTTGAGAGAAGCCATTATTGCCATGCTCTCTAATCTGGGGGCTATAGACGAAAAGAATGCCGTAAGCGTTCAGATTCTTGAAAACTCGGGCCAGCTAAGTAACAATCGGTTGAAAGAAGCCCTAAAAGAACTTGAAGCTCAGGGGTACCTTAAACGCCTAAATGATAAAGTGTATCTGACTCAAACGGGTTTATTTCGGGCGCTTTCGGGCCTTAGCTAACATATTCTGGCTGCTCATTTTCTAAGGAATAAGAAACAGCGCACAGTCATTCTGTACCGGCAGAGAAGATTAGGTCTATCTAATTCCGATCCCTAATGTAATGTTGCTGGGTATATTCCATCAACATCCTGTCGCTATTGAACTGTGGGGGGAGTTTTGAAATCGAATTCTTCATCCTCCCAACCCATTTCAGAGGAATCCCATTAGTTCTATCGTAGAATTCTGGTATGATCTGATGCTCTAATATGTCGTACAGTGATTCCGAATCTAATTTATCTTGCAGGGCAAAATCTCCGTCATTGATCGCCGGTCCTATTGCCCAGCCGCACGACGGCGAATAGGCTTCGTCCCACCACCCGTCGAGTACGCTGGCATTCAATCCCCCGTTGGGGAGAACTTTCATTCCGCTGGTACCGCAGGCCTCCAATGGACGCCTAGGATTGTTGAGCCAGAGATCCACACCCTGAACTAGCTCCTTTGCGGTTGTGATAACATAATCCGGAAGGAAAACGACCCGGCCTCTTGCCGATTCATTCTTCGAGAACCTAATTATTTCTTGTATCAATCTCTTCCCGTCGTTGTCTCTTGGATGAGCTTTCCCCGAAAAAACAAATTGCACCGGCTTGTCAGAGTCAGACAGAAGTTTCGCCAATTTGTCTCGATCCGAAAGTGCTAATGTAGCCCTCTTGTAGCTCGTAAACCGCCTGGCAAAGCCTATTGTGAGGGCGTTTGGGTCGAGCAGAGAATTGTTGTTACACCTTTGCCTGACCAGCTCTATGAATCGAGTCCTTTCCTGACATCTTACAGTCCAGAGCACTTCTGAAGGAATCTCCGAAACCTTCAGCCACAACTCTGGGCTCGATTCAAAATCCCTCCAACCATCACCAAAGTATTTGTCGTAAACCTCAGCCATCGAATCAGAAATCCATGAGGAAATGTGTATCCCATTGGTAACCGATGCTATTCTGCGGTGCTTCTTGATATGTGCGGGCCGATCTTCCTCGAAGCTAAAACTTTCTTGCTTCAACAGATTTTCCCAGAGTTTTTTTACAACTTCTCTGTGAAGCTTTGAAACTGCATTCACGTCACGAGATAGCTTGATGGCTAAGACCGCCATATTGAAGCTCTTCGAATCATTACTCTCCTGACCCATTGAAAAAAGTTCGCTTGGATGAATCTTCAACCTCTTATGATACCAAGACAGATATTTTTCAATTTGCTCTGGGGAAAAAGTATCGATTCCAGCCGGAACAGGAGTGTGCGTAGTGAACAAGCTGGAGTTTCTCACAATTTCAACTGCTTCCGAAAAAGACTTGCCCGGCGGATCCACTTCCAGAATTTCTCTAACTCTTTCCAGTCCGACAAACGCAGAGTGACCTTCATTCAGATGATAAACAGTTGGCTTGATTCCCAGAGTCTGCAATAGCTTGGCGCCACCGAAGCCCAGAATTATTTCTTGCTTGATCCTCATCTCAGAATCGCCGCCGTAAAGCTCGGATGTGATTTCACAATCTTCCTTGGAATTATGGGATGGTACGTTCGAATCAAGGAGATACAGTGAGATTTTTCCGACAGATACTTTCCATGCTCTAACTCTTACTTCTCTCTGTTCGAGTGGAATCGAAATGAGCAGTGGATCTCTTGAGTTTGTTTCGAGCACCGGTTTTAGGGGAAGCTCGGCAGGGATATTTTCCGGATAGTATTCCTCCTGCCAGTCATCACCGGATATTTTTTGGGAAAAATAGCCCTTCCTATAGAAGAGCCCAACGCTGACCAAAGGAACACCCAAATCAGACGCAGATTTCAGGTGGTCTCCAGCAAGGGTCCCCAGTCCGCCCGAGTAGATTTTCAGACAAGTAGCGATTCCAAATTCGGCTGAAAAGTATGCAATAAGGTGGTTTTCGTAATTTGGGCCGTATTGCTTCTGAAACCAGGTTTCCATCTTCTCGTTAAGATACGATCTATGAGCCGCATAGGCATCGGAGAGTTCTTTTCGAAATTCAAAATCGTTCTTCAATTCCTCAATTTTAGATTCGTTCAGGGTCTTCAGAAGTGCGATTGGATTCTGACCCGTCGATTTCCAAGTAATTGGGTCAATGCTCTCGAATAGTTCTCTTAGCCTTCTGTTCCATGACCAGTACAAATTCTCAGCAATTTCGGTCAGATGACTTAGCTCATTAGGCAAGTTGAGTGTTGTATCTGCAGTAACGTCACCTGACATGCTAAAGAATACCCGAAAAACCTAATTTTCCCGAACTGATAAAATGTCTTTTGGCCGCTCTTCAGACAATTGCTTTCGAAACGAGAATAGGAAAAGACGTCTTATGCCAGCCGCACTTCCGATTCGGAGAGATTGCCGATCTAGCCAACTCAAATTATTATCTTGCACATGAACATTCCCGCAAGCAAAGGCCTAGTAGATCGCTGTCTGGCCAATGTGAACGTGCATGGATTCGTGCTAGTTCTATTGAGTATATTATGAATTTTCTAGCAAATATATTAATGCGGATCATCCTAGAAGGGTGAATGGCATTTCTTCCCTTAACTAGCGCACAGCTGGGCCAAGATCTTCTAGTTGTCGCACTCAAAGCAGCTTTGTTTCTGATCATTCTGGGAATTGGTTGGATAATCGGTAGGGTGATCGGCGCACTAGCAGGAAAACTAGCGTCGAGAGCAGGAGGGGACGCCTTACTGCGCCAGACAGTTATTGGACGAACGCTGATGCGATCAGATTATCCTTCCTCTAGACTTGCA
>DATLTL010000116.1:0-3774 GCA_035533635.1 Nitrososphaerales archaeon | reverse complement strand
TGGGACGTAGTCGCTAGGGCCAATTCTCGTTGGAACTTCGTATGGTGACATTGCTCTAACCGCACTAGTCTTGCTGATTCTCTTGTCAACGAGCCTACCTTCCTCGAGCATGTTTAGAAAATCTGCGTCTCCTCCGATGTTCAGCTGATAGGTTTCATCGATTTTCACGCCTCTGTCAACACAAAGCTTGACTATAGTTTTGTGGAGAACTGTCGCACCAAGTTGGCTCATTACGTCGTCTCCCGCGGTTGGCAATCCCGCCTCCGCAAATTTTTGCTGCCAGGTGGAATTAGAAGCGATGAAGACAGGCATCGCGTTAATGAAAGGGACGTGTGCCTTGATAGCCTCGGTCGCATAGAATTCTACAGCTTTCGTACTTCCAACAGGTAGATAGTTCACAAGAATTTCAGCACCTGCGTCTCTAACTGCCTGAGCGATCGAAGGAACCTCCGGATCTTCAGAAATTTTCACAACTGGTTTTAGATACTTTCCAATACCATCCATTGTAGGCGCCCGTTGGACTTTGACTCCCATATTAGGAACGTCGGTTATCTTTACGGTATTGTTGGGCTTTGCAAAAATCGCCTCCGAGAGATCTTTTCCCACTTTTTTCTTGTTCACGTCGAATGCAGCAACGACTTCGATGTCTGCCGGCGTCATGCCAGCCAAATCATACTGAGCCAGTCCAATAACTTCTTGTTGTGGATTATTCTTAGAGTAGAAATGTATCCCTTGTATCAACGCGGAGGCGCAGTTTCCAATACCAGCGATTGCAATCTTGACTTTTGCCATTCTAAACAAATACCCCTCTTTTGGATGACTTCATTATTGCGTTCCTACAGCGAGAAACCAAATTGAAATTAAAGCGTTTGTCTCTCTGCCCAGATGGTTCTTCGATGTCGATTCTTTTTTATATCGAAGAGCAAGCAAAGCTGCTCAAAAGCCAGAAAGATTGCAAATGATCGAGGAGATATCAGCAGGAGCTGTCATCTACCACGACGATCCTAACAGTGGAATTCGTAAATATCTTGTGCTGCATTATCCAGCAGGCCACTGGGACTTTCCAAAGGGAGCCGTTGAGAAAGATGAGACAGAAGAGCAGGCAGCAGCAAGGGAGATTCTCGAAGAATCAGGCCTCCGTGTTCAAGGCTTTGTTCCAAATTTCCGAAAAGAGATAGAATACCACTACCGGCGAAAAGATGGGCTCGCTCACAAGCGTGTTATCTTTTTCCTAGCTAAATCTGATCTCAACAAGGTAACCATTTCCTTTGAGCACTCGGGTTATGATTGGCTCCCATACGAACATGCTCTTCGCCGCCTCACATTTGAAAATGCGAAGAATGTCCTTCGGGAAGCTAATTCTTCATTGTCGAAGCAATCGATTGGAAGATCTGCTTGACAGCAGAGCGTGGATTTACACTCAGAACAATCGATCTTCCAAATATCAAATAATCTGCTCCAGCTCCGATTGACGCAAAAGAGTCTCCGCCCTGAGCTCCAGAGCCAGGACAAATTATTTTCACGTTCTTTCCAACAGTCTTTCTCGCGATCCTGATTTTTTCTGGCCGCGTGGTTCCAAGAATTATGCCGTCGGAACCCCATCTCTTTGCACGTTCGAGGAACTCGTCGAAAATAGTTTTTCCGCTTTCCAGTTTTAGGCCATAGCCCTCATCCGCACCCTTGTGACTCATGTATGCTAGTGTGATGACTCCCTTTCCAAGCTGACGCGCATTTTTGAAAACTACGTCAAGAGCGCCGGGATAACCTGCAAATGGGTTCACTATAACTGCGGAATATCCCGCAGCCCACAAGTATTCCGTTGCAACTCTATTCGTGTTATCAATATCATTCAGTTTCAAGTCAGCTATCGACAATAGGCCTTCTTCTGCTATGGATTTGTTTAGAGAAGCTATATCTGCAATCGACAGCGGAAGCATCAAATGATGATTTATCTTCACCGCGCAAATGTAATCCGAAGTGGCCTTGGTTATCTTCTTAGCATCGCGCAACAGATTTCTGGTATCTTCTCGATAGTCCAAATCCAGTGCGAGTATTATCTTTGATCTCTTTTCCTCAGAGATACTATCAAGAGCATTGCGGAAGGATTTAATGGCTTTGTAGGAACGGGGAATAGGTTCCTCGTTCAATTCGTGTCAACCAGTGGGTGACTCGACTTAAGCCTAATGATCTTTACAAAAAGATTCCCGTGCTCGTCGGTCCTGTTTGTCAAGTAAGCTTGGGCCCTCGCAGTCGAATAGCCAACGAAATTTTCAGAGGGCCTAGATTCCTGATCAAAGAAAAAGAATAATGAAGCTTCCTCAGAATCTTCGATTCTGGCAAAGGTTCCTACTCTCCATTTTTCTGAAGAAATGGGAAATGCGAAAATTGGTAGAGGTGGTTCCTCAAACATTATCTTGTATGTCGCCACTTTCACCAGGCTCATCAAATCTTTCACTTGCACGGATTGGAACTTTGGGTTGGAAGCATGCTGGTCTTTCGACGAAGATTCGAATAGTTTTGGAAACTTCACAATCTCAATTATTGGAGAGTAAACCAACGACGAATTTGAAGGCACGTCAATTAGACTAACCTCCTCTCCTGAAGAAGTGGTCTTGTAACCCAAGTATTGCCTTGTTTCCTTTGATTCCGAATAATAGAACACCGGCGAGCCGTGAAAAAAGTCAAGTTGCGATGATAATCGATACCCATGCTCTATTTTGTTTGCGAATGTGGGAAGGGGCACTCTTTCAAGCGCACAAGTTAGCCTTGCAAGCTCATTGAGACTTTCGAGCGCGACGAACGTTGCTGGTCTTGGACCTTTGTCCTGTTCTTCGTCCTTGTTACTTTGAGCCCTTGGCAAATCAAGATCGTTCGTCGAAGCTAATTAATTAAGCATTTACTGGGTACATCGACATCATATCAACTTTTTTGGAGATTTGTGACCGTGGAAAAAGAAGAAGGCCAACAATCGAAGGGAATGCAATTCGTCTTATCTAGTTTGGAAGATGCCCAGAAAAGGCTCGCGCGCTTCGATACCGAGGAAAAACTTCGTAACACCAGCGAGATATGGGAAGCTTATTGCGATATTGAGCAAGCAATTGAGGTCTCGAAATTTGTCTTCAATTTACACGGACGGCTTGGCAAAATTAGGTCGCTAAAGGTTTCTACAAAAAACGACCCGAAATCAATTCCTTCGGGGGAACTAAGATCGCGATACAGATTCGTGAATTCAGCTATCGCTTCTGCAGCCGATGCCTACAGGCATGGAAGAGGCGAGGAAGCAATTGAATTCGCGCGAAAAGCAAGAGACGAACTCAAGATTCTTCTTTTAGGCAGAAGAAAGACTGAAAGATCTGAGGTTCACAAAAAGTAGAGGTCGAGGACTAATTTTCGTCATTTTGTTCTTCTTCGATCTTCTGTTTTACGAATTTAAGCGAACCGTCTTCGCTCAATACGCGGTATTTTTTTCTCAGATCCTTTGAATGAATGTATCTTTTCAGATAAGTCCGCACGTCTGGGCTGCTAACATGCGAGCGAGGGGATTTATCTTCGAAAGTAATGATATCGCCATTCTTCTCACTTTTTAACGGCAACTTTGATTCGACAAACTCTACGAGCCCTTCCTTCGCTTCAGTTTCCATATCTTCTAGATTTACTGTTACCATATTTCCTCATTTTCTCCTATCGATGATGTCCTCTGAATCTGCACCTGTCCCAATATAAACAACTGGGATACCTAGCTCAGCTTCCACGCTTGAAATGAAATCTTGAGCG
>DATLTL010000115.1:0-4737 GCA_035533635.1 Nitrososphaerales archaeon | reverse complement strand
TCTCGTCGCAACTGGTTGATACCTTATTTGCGATTACTCCTGTACCGGCGCCCACATCCAAGATTACGTCTTCTCTCGAAGGTTTTAGGAGGTCCATGAGCAAAATTATGCTCTGCCCGTAAGATCTCAGCCATAACCAGGAGAGGAGGTCGAGCTTCAGGTCATTGAAGCGCAAAAATGTCCACGGCTAGGACTTCGGCATGCCTTGCCAGCGCTTGAACAAGGTGTGCTCGATCTTCAAAAGATCTAGGATCTTTCCCACCAAGTGATCCACAATATCATCAAGGTTTTTTGGCTTGAAGTAAAATGCTGGCATGGCTGGTACAATAATCGCGCCCGCCTGGGCTAGTCTAGCCATGTTCTCAATATGGATTAGCGAAAGCGGAGTTTCTCTCGGCACTATGATCAAATGTCTTTGTTCTTTCATTGCGACATCTGCCGCTCGAGTTAGCAAATTGTCCGAGACTCCAGATGCAATCGCTCCTAGCGTGTGCATGCTACAAGGAACGATCACCATTCCATCAACAGTAAAAGAACCGGAGGAGATTGCAGCTGAAATGTCGCTGAACTTGTAGACTTTGGACGCAAGCTTTTCGACAGATTCGACAGAGTACTTTGTTTCAGCTACAATAGTCATCTTGGCCGCTGGAGAAATTACAAGATGGCTTTCGACACCGAGCTGTTTTAAGACCTCTAAGAGGCGTACGCCATAAATTACGCCACTTGCGCCCGAAATACCTACGACGATTTTCCGAACCAATTGCCGTACTCGACTCTTTTAGAAAAGGCAATTGCAAGGCACATATTAAACTGTCTGGGAAATTGAGATATTCTAAGCTTACCTTTCTACCTTGGCCTTTGGAAGCTCGCCGTGAACTGTAGCCATTACACGGATGAAGCTTTCCATCATCTCGGCATATTCCGAGCTCTGGATCAAAAAGCCTACATCCTGTCCGTCATCTCTCAGGTCATCGGGCTTTAACTCACAAACAAACACGTACTGTTCATCTACAGTTATGATTTGCACTGGAGCCGCAGAAGGCAACAGAGAAATAATGCAATTGTCGATTTCCTTCAGATTCTGAACCGCAGTGGTGAAAACTGGTTCGTCACGCGATGGGCTGAAGACTTCAAGGGTCATACCTAGCCTAGAGTGTTCAAAAAGAATGCCCGACATTTTTGACAACCTGATCAGGCCGTTTGCAGTCGTAAGAATTATCACCTTCTTCTTGCAATTTGTGAAGAGCTCCTTGGTCTTACGCGTGACACTGGATCTGGGATAATAGCGCAGCACCTTTGACCGAAGAGTTTCTGCGCGTTTTACGTAAGCCATCGACTGATGAATTACTTCGAGCTCGGTAAGCGCGTCAATCCCTTGCTTGATTCTCCTCTGCTCCTTGTCCAATAGAGGTATGAGAACGTCCTTGGGTGAACGCGCGAAAAAAATTTTGGGATCGTCTTCACTCTGATCGAGAAGACCTCTCTCGGCGAGTTTTCTCACAGCGCCGTAAACCTTCGTCCGAGGAACTCCAGCCACAATGCCGATCTGGTTTATCGTCGCAGGCCCTGTTTGAAGCGCGGCGAGAAAGCACTTACTCTCATACTGAGACAGTCCGAGGGAAGCGAGCGCACCAAGGTACGACTCCGTTGACTTGTCCTCAGATGAGGAAGATGTCTGCAACTTCAGGTTCTGGCGAGGTACGCAGGGGCTTTTGTATGTATAGTTTAGCTTTGGCAATTCCTGTAGTGTCGAATAACTATGTTTTACCGCCGTCAATACACGATTATCGTAGCGCATGTGTAGGATGAAAAACGAGTTGCGGTGGTTAGGCGCAGCGAAAACGAGACATATCTGCGAAAAAGCTAGTTATTCAACACAGCACAATTCCGGTAAAACTCTATACAATCGGCGAAAGACTTTTTGCAATCCCAATGATGTTTAAGGCAAGAGGCAATGTCCTATGTATAATTACAAAGGCGTCAAGATAACTTGGCTTGGTCACGATGGTTTCAAGATAGAAGATGGTTCCGAGACTCTGATAGTAGATCCTTTCAAGCTTACAAGAGATGTGAAAGCCGATTACGTGCTTTTGTCGCACGAACATTTTGATCATTGTAACTCTGAAGATCTGAAGAGAGTATTGAAGCAAAGTACGATTGTCGTTGCCCCTGAATCATGCTCAGCTGAACTCGCGAAAGTGTCTCCCAAGGAGATCAAGAAGGTAACCCCTGGAGATAAGCTGACGGTAGGAGGATTCGAAATCAGAGCCATTCCTGCCTACAACACGAACAAGTACAAGGAGCCGGGAAAACATTTCCATCCAAAACAGGACGGCAAGGTCGGCTACATTGTGAAGACGAAGAGCGGAGTTACGATTTATCATACTGGAGACAGCGATGTGATACCGGAAATGGAAAACTTGGCTCCGGACATTGCGCTCCTCCCTGTTTCCGGGACTTACGTGATGACTGCTGATGAAGCTGTCCAGGCAGTTTCCAAGATCAGGCCAAAGGTAGCAATACCCATGCACTTCGGGACGATAGTAGGGTCAATTGCGGATGCTGAAAAGTTCAAGAAGGAAGCGAAATGCGAAGTTCAGATTCTGGTAAAAGAATAGGCAACTATCTTAAGCTCTGTCGCGGCCGGCTCTGAATCGTACTGGTTTCTTGCACAATTGGCGCAATACAGTCGTGTCTCCTTTCCGTCTGGATCTTCGCGGAACCACTGGAAGAGATCTTTGCGAGTATCCTTTCCTTTAGAGAATAATTCAGCTCGTAGCCGACCGAATTTCTGCTATGCATGGCAGCCATCTTGCTCGTTGTACCGGAACCGAGAAAAGGATCGAGGATGGTGTCACCTGCAAACGAAAAAAGTTGGACCAACCTTGAGGCCAATTCTTCTGGATATGCGGCAATTCCTTTCTCCAGCGGATTGTTAGTCGGGAGAACGTTTGTGATCCGCCAGACAGTCAGATTCCATTCATTTTGGTTTAGTGCCCTGCTGTCGATTTTGGATTCTTCAAGCTTCTGTTGATTCATTTCTTTGACTTTCTTGTAATCGAATCGTCCCTTCTGGAAGATCAGAATGCTCTCCTGAATGTTGTCGGGGTAAAAATACATGGGATATGGATGCTGAATGACCACACCTGATCTGCGGCTGATTCTCGAATAGCCCTTGGGCTTTACCCAGACTATTCTGTCTCTGTATCTGAAACCGGTCTGTCGCATGATGGTCGTTGCATCGGCGACGATTGGTAATTTTTCTCCGTCTACCAGCATATCATCAATTACAAAGCAAACAATTCTGCCATCGGCGGTAACTCGGTATAATTCATCGGTCACTTTCGACAACATTCCAAGATACTCGTCGTAGTCCCTGTACATGCCCGGGTAGTCGAATGGTGCATTGTAGTATGGGGGAGATGTTACAGTAAGATCTATGGATTCTCTAGCCAGTTCATGCATGTCGGTGCAGTTGCCGAAGATCACCTTGTGATGTGTGGAATCCAAGCTGGGCTAGTCGAGGCTAACTTCGCTCTGGCCAAGAATACCGCCAGAGTCAACTTTCCTAGGCCTTTTGCTACAGCATTGTTCGATTGAACACAAACTGTAAAATAGTCTCTTTCAACGGATTTTTGAGAGGATCCATGTTGAGATACGTAATCTCTTACAAAACAAAATTCGGCACAATTTCTGCCGAGAGCAAAAAGCCACAAGACCTCGTAGGCGCCCTATCTGATCTAAAAATGTTGGCAGCAAAGATTCAATCGAAGAATTCCAAGCCAAAGAAGATTCCTTCGAAGGTTCAGCCGAGGGAAGGAAAGGGCGAGACTACAGAGATATTGAGAGGGATAGAATCAAGGCTTCTAACGACAAACTTCTTTTCAAAACCCAAAACGACTGGCGAGACGAGGGACAGGCTCGCAGAGGTCGCGAGAAGACGTTTCACGAGCAGGAAGGTGAGCCAGGCCCTGGGAATACTCCGAGACAAAGGAGTCCTCCACAGAACCGGGCGACGCAACTTTTACGCCTATACTACTGCTTAGTAGTATCTTTGTTCTGAGTCATCGGCGACGTTGTCGGTTTCTGAGCGATCGCCGACTCCTGTATGTCCTTCACTCCCATTATGCCATAAGGCGGAATGACTGCGCCGCCTCCAGCGACTGGCATGTTTGTGGGTACAAGCATTAGAGTTCCCCTTCCTTGGAGTCCCAGTTCATAGAGTATGTTCATCCAACGAAGCTCCATAGCTCTTGGGTTTTGCGAATAAAGATTCGCAGCATCTACCATCTTCTGAGCTGCTTGGAATTCAGCTTCGGCGAGCGTGACTCTAGCACGTCTTTCCCTTTCAGCTTGAGCCTGCCTTGACATCGCTTCCTGCAGTGAAGGCGGGATCGCAATATCTCTGATTTCTACTGCTGTCACCTTGACTCCCCATGCTTCAGTCTTCGAATCGATGATTGCCCTAGCTGACGCACCAATCTTTTCTCTTTCGTACAAGAGATCGTCGAAACTGACACCTCCAATAGTTTCCCTTAGCGTGGTCTGAGAAGCTAGCTGTGTTGCAGTGTTATAGTTCTCCGCGTTCAAAACAGATTTCTGCACGTCGACGGGTTGGAAGTACATCACAGCGTCTACATTGACCGGCACGTTGTCACGAGTCAGAGTTTGCTCTGTCCTAAAAGATGCTACCTGTAATCTTGTTGAAATCACATAAGGAATTTTGCTGATAAATGG
>DATLTL010000114.1:0-2860 GCA_035533635.1 Nitrososphaerales archaeon | reverse complement strand
ACTGCAATGGTTTGGCCGGTTCAATTGTTTCTGAGCTCTTCTCTTGGCGAACCTTTTGAAACGAATTGTTCGACCTTTACTGAGCTTGTTTCTGGCTCTGAATTCATTCGCTTTGAAATTAGACATTAGCTGCCGTCACCCCTCCCCCCAGGGGGGTCTCCTATTGTTTTCAATTGATTCTTGTATGAAAACAATTGAATCGTTGCAATTCATGTATAATCTGTCATGGGCCTTGGCCTCATTTAACTGCTCAGTAAATTGATTGATTGACTGATTGATTGACTGATTGATTGACTGATTGATTGACTGATTGATTGACTGATTGATTGACTGATTGATTGACTGATTGATTGACTGATTGATTGACTGATTGATTGACTTAATGTTACACGCGGCACTTCAGAAAGCAAATTAACTGCTGTTTTATATTTGCGCGGGTACGAATCCGGACAGATAAAACAAGGGGAAAGAATGTATCTTGGAAGAATGGGCAATCCAGACTCGCAATTTATCAAAAGTCTACGGTGACAAGATTGCTCTGGATAAACTGAATCTTAATGTAAAGAGCGGGGAGATACTTGTCATTCTAGGTCCTAACGGATCAGGAAAGACCACATTTCTCCACCTCATAACCACGGTGTTGCGTCCATCCTCGGGCACTGCTCTCGTAATGGGTTACGATATTGTAGGGGAACCGCTCAAGGTGAGGCAGGTAACATCGATATCATTCCAGGATCCGCGAGGATTTTGGAGACACAAGCCAGCCCACATACTTTCGTTTCATGCCTCGATGTATGGTGTTAGCTCGCAAGAGCGAAAGAGGATTGTAGAGAAGACCATGAAGGAGTTTGAACTCTGGGATTCCAAGGACACTAGGTTCATGCATCTCTCGGGAGGTCAGGCGAAACGCTTGGAAGTTGCAAAGTTGTTTGTCTACAGTCCCAAACTTGCCATATTTGACGAACCAACGACTATGGTCGACCTGGATGGCAAAAGAATGATCTGGGACAAAATCCTGGAGCTGAAGGAGCGAGGTTCTACGGTGATAGTAGCCACAAACGAAGTGAGGGAAGCTGAGTATCTGGCCGACAAAATCACAATCTTTGCAGGTGGTCGCGATCTGGTCACCGATTCGATTGGTAACTTGAAAGATACAGTTAGGGGCGGAGATATCGTCGACCTGGAATTTGTGATGCCGATTGAGAGGAATGCAATCGAAAGCATTCGGGCCATACCGGGAACGGTTGAATTGTCAATTGTCGAGGCAAATCGAATCCGGGCGATGGTGAACAGATCTGAAGAGTGGCTACCCGAACTGACTGAAAAAATGCATGTTCTGGGTGCCAAGGTACGTTCGATCAAATTGACAGAACCTTCTCTGGACGATGTCTTTTTGAAATACACGAAGCGGGAGGAAGTGTCTTGACAAAGAGCGAGATTGCAGCTCTACTCCGGTTTGATCTGAGAGAAGCTTTCGATTCTCCGGGTTGGGTAATTTATCCCTGGCTCTATTTTGGTTTCCAGTTCTTAATTTACGGCACGATAATGTCAAGGCTAGTCGTCTCACTCGATAATTACTTCTATTATTACGGAACTGGACTCTTAATCCTAATTTCATTTAACGTTGCAACTTGGAACGGAAGGCGATTTGTCGAAAGCGCACACGAAGGAAGACTGCGCTACATACTCTCGTTGCCAATAAGGAGAGACGAGTTATTCTTTGAGCAGGTTTTACTCGGAGTGACCGTCAGCCTTGCGCACGTACTTCCCCCGCTCGTGCTCGTCCTATATCTTAGCGGACTGTATACCCCAGCCGCCCTAATTTCATCTGTAGTTGTTCTGACGTTTATCACGATTGGAATCATCGGGCTGATGATATCCTTGTCCTTCGTGGCTTTCAAGTCTTTTGACATCTACAGCGCAATCGTCGCTGCGCTCAGTGCTCTCCTGATCCGTTTCAGCACGATGAACTATCCATTATCTTCGATGCCAGGAGTAATCTCTGGAGTTTCTTTAGCAAACCCTGTTACCTATGGAGCTGATCTGTTCAGAAATGCAATCGGACTGGACACTTCGCTTCTGATAAACCCCGAAGTTTCAATTGCGGTTGTAATCGCTCTTTGCATTGCAACAATGTTTGGCGGAATGTTTCTCATCTCAAGAGTGGTTGAAGGAGTCAAGTCGTCATGACAACTGTGATACGCCAGAGGGAGGCGATGTTCCGAGTTTTGCAGGTCGACCTCTCTTATTTCTTCAGAACAAAGTGGCTCATCGGGACTTTGGTAGCTCTGAACATTTCTGACATGCTCGTCGCGGGGCTGGTCTATACCAACATGATGAGTTTTGATTATTTTGTGTTCTTCGTACCCGGTGTTATCGTTGCCGGAATGTTTGCCGCTGCGCTGGATGTCGGTAGAAGAGTACACCTGGGCTTGAGTCAGGGCGTCTCCCAGTATTACTTGAGTCTTCCATTAAATCTGGAGGGGTTGGCTTGGGCTCACATGCTTTCAGCCGGACTAGGAGGGACGATCTACGGATCTATTCTATTGGTGGTTGCGCTCGCATTTATCCCGCGACTAGCGTCGCTAGCAACACTCAGTCTCATTCCTCTTTTGTTCATTGTCTCAATGGGTCTCGGAGGAATCGCTGCAGTCCTCAACCTATTTTCGAAAGGCGGAGATAGGTACTGGGTGTTTGCCGAGGGAATCCAGCTTGTAATTCTCGGCTTGAGTACTGTGTTTTATCCCATCCAGGTCATAGGATCCCTTTTCTCTCCGGATGCAACACAGGCAATTCTTGCAAATCCGCTTAGCCAGGTATCGGATGCCTTAAGACAGGTTATTTCGACTCAGAGTTTCTT
>DATLTL010000113.1:0-3756 GCA_035533635.1 Nitrososphaerales archaeon | reverse complement strand
CAGCTTCTTCTCAGCTTGTGAAGGAAACTTGGGCATAATCACAGGAAGGCCCAGGGTACCAACTCTTTTCACGATGGGCGACACTTTCAAAAAATGGTTTACGAAACCCGAGATTTGCATTTTCACCGGAGATTTCATTCTAGACGTCGAAGAGGTGAAGCCTTCACCGAAACCCATGTTTAAGGTCGCAAGAAGCCTAAACTCGGACGGCCCGATATTGTACGTCGGTGACTCCGGCGAAGATCTCCTGATGGCGAAGAATGCGAATAAGAGCGGTCTATTACAAAAGAAGGTCTACTTTGCGGCGATAGCCTCCTCAGAGGAAAAAGCAATGTATTTTGAATCAGAAGGAAGTTATGTCGATTGCATTGTTTCAAATGTTAATGAGCTTGGTTCGCTCTTGGAGCAGAATGCCTCGCAAAAGACAAAGATTGGAATCTAAAGGTTGGTAAAGATAATGGCGAAGAATCGAACGGCAGACATCGAGACGAAGACGAAAGAGACGACGATCAGGGTACGGGTAGATCTGGACGGGTCTGGAACTAGTCGTGTATCCACGGGAACAAAATTCCTGGATCACATGATTGCCGCATTCTCGACGCACAGCCTGATCGATGTTGAAATCAGCGCAAAAGGTGATCTGCGCCACCACATTGTAGAAGACTGCGCGCTAGCACTTGGAAAATGTTTGTCGAAGGCTATGGGCGACAGGAGCGGCATTATGAGATTCGGATCTGCTTTCGTTCCCATGGACGAATCTCTAGGATTCGCCTCAGTGGATCTAGTAAAGAGAACCTATTTCGTGATGTCGGATCTTGGCCTCCGTAGAAACTCGATAGAAGATCTTCCAAGAGAAGATCTTGAACACTTCTTCAGATCTCTCTGCGACGCAATGGCATGCACCATGCATCTGCGATTAGAATACGGCTCCAATGATCACCACAAGATCGAAGCCTGTTTCAAGGCGCTCGCACTCGCAATGCGGAGAGCAATAGAAAGAGATCCTAGGAGAGCATCAAAGATACCAAGTTCGAAGGGTTCAATGTAGAACATGGCTGCCCTAATTCAGGTGCTAGATTACGGCTCGGGAAATCTTTTCAGCATAAAAGATGCGCTGGATCGTTTTTCTCCAGACGTCAAAGTGAAAATCTCCTCGAGATATCGGGGAGGAGTAGATGGCTTGGTTCTTCCAGGCGTGGGAAGTTTCTCCTCCGCGCAGAAGATACTCGGAGAGAATAGGGAAACTATTCTTGGCGATACGCGTGAGAAAAAAATGCCGCTTCTTGGTATCTGCCTCGGAATGCAGCTCATGTTTGACGAAAGTGAAGAAGGGAAGGGCAACGGGCTGAGCTTGTTCAATGGAAAGGTGGTAAAGTTCAGATCCGAGCCCAATCTCAAGATTCCCCACATGGGTTGGAACACGTTGAAATTAACCAGGTCGAAATCAGCATTCTGCAAAGGACTGTCAAGTGAAGAGTGGGTGTACTTTGTCCACTCGTTCTATCCGTCGCCGCAAGATGAGGGCATTGTAAGGGCGTGGACAACTTATGGCAGCCAGAGGTTTCCGGCAATAATAGAAAGTGACAACGTATTTGGTACCCAGTTTCACCCAGAAAAATCTTCGAAAGCCGGTTTCGGATTGATTAGAAATTTCACGAAAAAAGTGCTAGTTTACTCGAAGTGAATGCGGATTGATTGTGGTTCCTGCTGTTGACTTGCTTGATCGTTGCGTGGTGAGGGTTGAGCAGGGAGATCAGACGAGAAAGACTGTCTACTCTGATGATCCCATTAGCGTGATCCAAAACTTCTCTCGGAATGGAGCGGTACTGGTTCACGTAGTTGACTTGAACGCTGCAATCAGGAATGATACCGACACCAACAGAGAGATAATCACGAAGATTCTTGCAGAAACTAGGTCGGTCAGCGTTCAGCTAGCTGGAGGGATCAGAAGCACAACTTCTGTTAGGAAGTTCATTGACAGTGGCGCGCAAAGAGTCGTGATAAGTTCGATTGCCTATTCAAAACCCGACGAAGCTTATGAAATCTTGCAGACGTTCGGCGCGGGGAGAATAGTCCTCGCTCTTGACTACGACGCTTCCGGTATGGTGAGGACGTCAGGTTGGTCAAAGCAGGAGGGCGAAACTGTGTCCAGCGCACTTTCTAGATTTTCAAGACTGGGGTTCAACTATTTTCTCACAACAGCTGTCCAAAGAGATGGGCTACTTCAAGGTCCAGATCTGAAAACACTGGAAACATTGAGAAAGGAAAATTCGAAAACTTCCGCGAAGATCATCGCAAGCGGAGGCATCGCTACCGAAGAAGATATTTCGAAACTTTCCAAAATTGGAATGGATGAAGCAATAGTAGGCAAGGCGATCTATGAGGGAAAGATTCCTCTTTCCATCCTGTCCAAAGCAGCATAGGTGTTAGTCAAATGCTGGCAAAAAGAATTATCCCTTGTCTGGATGTAAAAGATGGCAAGGTTGTCAAGGGTACTCATTTCGTTTCCCTAAGATCGGCTGGTGACCCGGTAGAGCTAGCAAAGAAATATTGTAGTGAAGGCGCGGATGAGGTTGTTTTTTTGGACATTTCAGCCTCGAACGAAAATCGAAAGACCAAGGTTACCCTTGCAAGAAGGATAGCCCAGGGGATGGACATTCCGTTCACGATAGGTGGTGGAATCGGATCAATTGAGGACGCCCGCGTAGTCCTAACCAACGGCGCAGACAAAGTGAGCGTCAACACGAGCGCGGTGAGGAATCCGAAACTAGTTAGCGATCTAGCAGACATATTTGGAACGCAATGCGTTGTGGTGGCAATAGACGCCAAGAGGAGTAGCAAAACCAGATCAGGTTTCACTGTTTGTATCTCCGGAGGATTGCGCGATACCGGTATCGATGCAATAGATTGGTCAAAGGAAGTTGAGAAAAGAGGAGCAGGAGAAATACTCCTTACCTCGATCGACAGAGATGGAACGAAGGACGGCTACGACCTTGAATTGACAAGGCGGATTTGCTCTGAGGTTTCTGTTCCCGTGATAGCAAGCGGCGGGTGCGGCAAGATGGAAGATTTTCTGGAAATTCTCAGTGGAAAAAACTCGGCCGATGCAGCCCTAGCTGCTTCTGTTTTCCACTATGGAGAGTTTGCAGTAAGCGATGTTAAGAAATACCTTTCCGAAAATAGAGTAATTGTGCGGATTTGATGGTGACCCAATGATGCAGAAAGATGAAACAAGTCAAGACAAAGCGGCAGAGTTTATCAAGAAGGTAGATTTTGCAAAGGGAGATGGTCTCGTTCCAGTAATCGTGCAAGACGAAAGAACAAAAGATATACTGATGCTGGCATACGCGAACAAGGAGGCACTAACCCTCTCGTTCACAACTGGTGTTGCCCACTATTGGAGCCGGTCGCGGGCATCAATGTGGAAAAAGGGCGAAACTTCGGGAAACATCCAGAAGATCAAACGGATCGATACTGACTGCGACCAAGATACGATACTTTACGTTGTTGAGCAAAATGGAGTCGCTTGCCACACTGGCGACTGGCCTTGCTTTCCAACAGTGACAAAAGAAAAATCGCACCGAAAATGAGAGAAAGTTCGAAAGATTTTAAACCGATTCACGTTAGCTTTTTCTGAATTTCTGAAATGTGCCTCGGTAGCTCAGCCTAGCTAGAGTCTGCTCAATCAGACGGCTTTAGCGCGACCTTGGTAAGGATGAGCATGTTTCTTTCGGGAGTGCTCAGTACTCTCGAGGT
>DATLTL010000112.1:0-4032 GCA_035533635.1 Nitrososphaerales archaeon | reverse complement strand
TCATTCACTTCATTTATTCATGAAAACAAACTCCATTGGTCTAAATGTTGTGGGAACCACTCAACCGCGCGAAATAAGGCAATTCGTGAGAAATTAAGGGCACTTTCAGCAAAGACTGGAAAAAGCCACTCGCAGATAGTTTCGGATCTACTTGATGCGGCACTGAATCAAAGTACCTAGTAACTGCGTGACTATATCACTTGGGTAGAAATTATATCCCAAAACTTGGGTATTGTATTGAAAGCTAAATGAGCGATAACCCAGGGTGACACCGAGACGCAGTTAATTTTTCTTGTTACATACTTGAAAATGAATCATTTTTTCGCATCATCTGACAACAAAAACGTTTGATCTAACTCAAAATGCTCCATATTTCCGCCGAAATATGAGGAACTCTTATACCACATCCTAACTTTTTACCAACCACTTGTCCTCGCACAACGACTCGTCGGTGGACCACGAGATACTTTGGATACTTGTAGGCTCAAAGGGGGGTCAGACTCGAGCGAAGATTCTAGAAATACTTAGTGAAAAACCCATGAATGCAAATCAGATAGCGGAAACTCTTGGATTGAACTACCACACCATCACATACAACATGGATGTATTAATCAAGAACAAACTGGTTCTCGTAGAAGGCCCGAGGTACGGTCAGGTCTACTACCCATCCAGAATAGTCACTTCAAACATTAATGCGTTCAAGAAAATCATTGAAGGAGCAACGAAAGAAAGAAACAAGGAGAATGGCTCAGTTTGATACACATCTTCTCTGTATGGTTTCTTGACATAGCGATAGCTGTGGCGACCTCGGCCATACTCGTATGGATCTTCACGTTCTACTACAAGCGCGTGCAGAAAATGAGGACCACATTCACTATAGGACTCTCAGTGTTTTCATTCATATTCCTACTGCAGAACTTACTCTCGATTCCCATCTACTACGACTTTGCTCGAGGGTACGGCAATGATATCGCACTACCGTTTCTTGCACTGGAATCTCTCGAACTACTGGGCTTTATAGCACTGTCATGGGTCGTCAGACAATAACTCTTCTATTTCTATTGCGCATTCTAGGTTTTCGCACGTGTGGTGTCAGTGAATGGAGCTATTACCCTAGTTGGTTCAATCTTGATAAGAACGCGCTTCATGCCCGGCCGGCGCATCTGATACTTGTCCTGTCCAAGATATTTCTTCGCCATTCTGTCTATGTGTTCCTCTGCACCATCAAGAGTAATTTCACTGACACGCCCTCGGATTACCGCCATATTGTAGGGATTGGCCGGATCGCAGACGTCAAGCACGATCTTAGGATTCCTGACAGCGTTTTTTGTGCTTTTGACTCCCTTCGTATTGATCAAAACAAGATCACCTTCATGGTCAACCCATGTCTGCGTGACATGGGGAGAACCATCTGGCATCAATGTCGTAACATTCGCGAAAGTCTTCGATTCGATAAGTTTCTTGAGTGAATCAGGAAGCGGTTTCATAATCCCCAGATTTCACTTTTCAACCATGATGTATTGAAGATATGAAGACATTTCTAGAATAAACCAAACAATTTCGCATACTACGAGCAATTTCTTTAAGGATTTCAGGTACCGTTTGGATCAGTGAAATTTGGATTTATTTCCCATTTATGGAGAAAAACGACTTTTTTCATGAGGCCATTAAGGCCAGCTCTTTTTGAAAACGGCAACTTTGCCCAAATACATGAGATGTTTGAGGATTCTCTGCAAAACGGATATCACGCTGGTTCAATATGTCAGTTCTTGTTTCTCCAGACATAAATGGTGCAACTTCACTATACGCACGTGACCAGGTCATCTTGGAGTGTGTCAAGAAGACACTCCACCAATATGGCGGAAGAACGCCCAATATGTTCCTCTACAATTTGCGAACGAGAAGTATGCTGAGAGATTATGACATTCCAAGCAAGCCAGAAGAGCTGGAAGAATGCCTGGATCACATCTTCGATGGGACGTCAATCATCGTAAAACAAGCTATAATCAACGAGTTAAAAGTAAAGTGTGCTTTGACCCAAGAATGCGCGACCTTGAAAGAGGCCTTTGACTTGGTGCGCAAAGAATAGCTAGTTCCAAACTGTTAGTTCTATCTTCAAAATTTTGGCCGAAAACTCCGCATTTTACGTGATCATATAATTCATAATCTCAATTTTCTATTTTAATTGCGATAACCGTTGTAGATCTTTTTCCACGAAGCATATTGAAGAAATCTGTTATTCTCCCCATAATTCCGTATTTTTTCTTGAAGAGATTGAGTATATGATCAGCTTGTTCACCTCCGACAAAATGAGCTTCTCCTTTTACCCATGAACCTAAGATAGCACCTCGCATGTTTGATGGAGCGATGCGGACGGCTGGATTTTTCCTGATTCGCTTCGCTTTCCAGGTTTTTGGGCTAGTTCGCACGTAAATTGTTCCGGCATCCTCGACGAGCCACACGGGAGTTTGAACCGGTGCACCGTTCTTTTTGTAACTCTCCAAACTGATGACTCTCTGATTTGGAAATCGGGCTGAACTCATGTAGTTGTAATTGATTTGTGAGGCTAACTGCCTATCGGTAACGATGTTATCCATCTGAACAAGGTTTAAGGAAAAAGGCAAAAGCCGTTAGCTCTCATTTAATGTCTTGAGAAAGATTATCTTCTATGTTGAGATTCTGATTCCAACGACCACAGTCATTTTTCTTCCACGGAGCCTATTGAAGAAATCAATTATTCTGCCAATTATCCCGTATTTCTTCCTGAATAACTCGAACACCCGCTTAGCTTCCACTCCTTCGATAAAATGAGCCTCCCCTTTTACCCAAGAACCCAAAATTTCGCCACTTATGTCTGCGGGGGCTATACGCACAATGGGATTGTTCTGGATTCGCCTGACCTTACCAGTGCTTGGATCTGTACGAAAGTAAATAATTCCACCATCTTCGAGAATCCAGACTGGACTCTGAATTGGGTTCCCATTGTCACCGTAACTTTCGAGCATGACAAATTTTTGGTCGGAAAATTGGTCTTCACTCATGCAACTATTGCAAATCTTCACTGCTAACTATGTATCGTTACAAATCATCTTTTCGGGGGCTCGGCTATCTGCTTCTATTCTAGAACAACGACACGGTTATCTGAAGGAAACATCCTGCTAGTGACATGACGGCCTTCTTTAACGATGCATACCGAGGCACTCCTCCTTGGGATATAGGAAAACCCCAAGCGGAGTTTGTCAACATCTTCCACAATAGTGAGATAACTGGTAAGGTGCTAGACATTGGTTGTGGTACTGGGGAAAACGCAATCTTCTTCGCGGGTCAGGGCCTTGAGGTCTGGGGATTGGATGCAGCCCCACTTGCAATACAGAAAGCCAAGAAGAAGGCGCTGGAAAGAGCAGTACGGGTGGAGTTCACTGTAGGAGATGCCCTGCATCTTGAGAATCTAAAGATGAGATTCGACACCATCACGGACTGCGGCTTGTTTCACACTTTTTCAGACGAAGATAGGAAGCTATTTGTGAGGAGTATAAAGGAAGCATTGAACAAATCCGGGACGTATTTTATGCTTTGCTTCAGCGATAAGGAACCCGCTGATTGGGGAGGACCACGGAGAGTGTCCAAGGACGAAATAGTGACGACCTTCGGCACGGGATGGAAGATTAACTACATACAAGAAGCAAGATTTTCGACCACGTTCAACGATGTACGTGGGTATGCGTGGCTATCTTCAATATCCTTGGTCTAAATGTAGTTGCGCGAAGCAAATGGTTGGGATCGCCAAGGTTCCAACTATTACATAATCTTACCGCGCGGCCAAAATATTGACAGATATATCTTCAGGAGTTCAGAAGGTCTCTACCTTTCTGCGTAATAGAGTACGCAAAAGGTCTTACTGAAATATCTCGATCCACTAATCCTTCTTGGAATAAACCATTCATCATTCTGGCAGTGTGTTCCCTAGTTCGGCCTATTCGTTGCTGAATGTCTTTTGCCGTTATCTTGCCGCGGCCCTCGAAAACTAACCTT
>DATLTL010000111.1:0-6361 GCA_035533635.1 Nitrososphaerales archaeon | reverse complement strand
ACCGTGTCCCTTATTTTCCTGACGTACAACTCTGCGTCCGCTGGTTTGCGATTTTTTACTTTGTGAATATCAACCAGATATTCAGCGAGTGCCCTGGCTCGCAATGCATCGTAGTCTTCCAGCTTTCCTGCGGAGAAGATCCTTTCAAGGTCTTTGTAGTATTCAACGCCTTCAACCATGGGTCGTAGTATGAAGAACTCGTCGACATCCCCAAGAGTAATCATCGATGAATCGCCTTTCTTGAACGCTCCAAGATCCTGTACTCTACAGTGCTTCGGTAAATTATTCCAGGTATCGTACTCCATCACAAGATTATCGACTCGATCGCTTCTGTAATCGTGACCGAATCCGTGTCCAATTCGCATTGTTGAGAGGATCGATCGTTTCTGCTTTCCCCCGGAATTATAGACGACGAGATAGGGGGCTCCGTAACCCATTTCCTTTACGTCCTTGGTCTTGGATGTTTTCTCGTACTTTATCAGCGGGCCAAAATAGGAAATTTTTACTTTGGTTTTCGTAATGTTTGAAAGGTATTTTTCAACCTGAATCTTTGACGGAATGCGCAAGTTGCGATCTCATTTCATGGCTTGCATGTTGGGATTTTAAATCAGCTGCAAGAATTCTGCTTGGAGAGTAAGTCTACACAGTCTCAGCTGGTGCGTCGGTCCGACTGTGATATCCATTTCCGGTTGTCCCACGAAACAATTTTCGTGGGTTTGAACTCGACTACGACTCTGTGCTCCTTTCCATATGTTTCCTGCCAACTCTTCGGAAACCGATCCGTGTTCCTCCTATCGTGATACTTTTCCGCGAGGAGATCAAAAACTTGTTTGCGCAAAGGCTTGTCAGTATCGACAACTTTTGCTAGCCCTTGAACCATGACACCGCGAAGCTCTGTGTATACTTCCCCGTCCTCGACCACAGCACAGACCTCGGGTTTTTTCAGAATGTTCTTGATTTTCTTTTTGTAGGGTTGGGCTCTGAAGTAGATCTTGTCACCGATGACAACGTACCAAACGGGCGCCGCTTGAGGGAAACCATGCGAGTCCAAGGTACAAAGCACCATCTTGTAATGGCTCTGTACAAACGACCAGGCCTCAGATTGACTCATTGGAAGATACTGAGTTCGACGCTCTCTGTTTACTCCTGGGCGTATCTTTGAATACATTCTGAAAGACTTCCGATCGATATTCGAAAAAGTTTGGATACAATTCTTTGTTCTCTAATAATAGGCTTTCTTTTCGTCCGAAAAAAGAACAAATAGCCCATTCGGAGCCCGAGTTTCAATAGTGTGCTCTTGACAAAAACCAGCAGGGAGACCGACTTCGAGTCGGTCGAGGCCTACGAGCGAGAAGCGAAGAAGAATCTCGCGCCCCTGGTCAGAGACTATGTCTTTGGCTCTACCGAGAGTGGGGCAACAATGGCTCGCAACACGGAGGCTTTCTCCAAATACCTGATTCGAAGGAGGGTATTGCAAAGCATAAACAAAATCGAGACTAACGTTTCATACTTCCATGGAACGATAAAATCCGAACTTCCATTTTTCCCGAGCTGCATCAATTTGACTCCCATGTACCCTAACGCGCTTCTCGATGTCTTGCGCCTGTCCAAGGACTTCAAAGTCCCAATTTTCATTTCGAATCTCGCGATAAGTGGATCGCTTAAAATAAACGAACTTCCGCGACTCGTGCCCAAAACTACACCGATCGTCTGCCAGATGTATTTTCAAACGGAAAATTTCGATTTGATCATGAAACAGACTCGATCGTTGAGTGATTGGGGTTACAGCGCGGTCACCATAACAGTGGATACGGAAAGAGGTGTGAAGCTTGGATACAAGATTCCTGGTTCAGTGTTCACACATGAATTTAGGAGTATGACACCTGCTGACATTCGAAGGATCAGGAAAGCTACGTCTTTACCGTTGATAGTGAAGGGAATCATGACGCCCGAAGATGCCGAGGTTGCAATCGAAAACGGCGCTGACGGTATCGGAATTTCAAATCACGGTGGCAGATCGATGGATTGTGGAGAAGCTTCAATTGAAGCACTCCCGAAGGTAGTGGAGCATTTGAAGAGAAAGAAGGCGACAAGAAACACCGAGATTTTCTTTGACGGTGGAATAAGGAGGGGCACTGACATCATCAAGGCACTGGCACTGGGAGCAAGGGGATGTTTGATTGGTAGACCGTATTTCTGGGCGCTTGCGGTTGACAGGAAGAATGGCGCGGAAAAAGTTACGAACATCCTGAAAGCAGAGGTTGTTCGCACGGCGGCATTGTGCGGCGTGAGAGACCTCTCCAAGGTTGATCCGAACACTGTTCGAGCGGCGTGAAGGCAACCTGGCTTCCAACCAAGAAAGGAGGAAACTCTTCTGCCAAGTAATACCCACTTACAACGAAGCAGAGAACATCGAGGCGCTTGTTGGAAGGCTTGAATCGATCAGAAATCGGATACCGTTTGATTTGAGGATCATAGTTGTAGACGACAATAGTTCCGACGGAACAGCGGATAAAGTGAAGGAACTACAAAAGAGATTGGACAATCTCTCGCTAGTCCAGCGGCCTGCGCCAGCTGGAATCGGTTCCGCATACCTGGATGGTTTCGAGTACGCCGTTACAAATTTCAACGCTGATTATCTTGGAGAGATTGACGCAGATTTGCAACATCCTCCTGAAGTCTTGATCGAGATGTGCAATGTTGCAGCATCTGGTAATGACGTTGTAATTGCGTCCAGATATGTGAAGGGCGGCGGGGCGAAAGAATGGTCTTTTAGCAGAAAAATCGTAAGCAAGGGAGCGAATCTCCTGACAAGGATCTTTCTCAGGACCCCAGTCGCAGATTCGACCTCTGGCTACAGGGTTTTGAGCAGAAAGGCGGTGGAATCACTATTTGGATTCAAAGTTTCGAGCAAAGGATACTCGTTCCAGACTGAAAGCCTGTATGCGTACAAAAAATCCGGCATGAGTTTCGCGGAGGTTCCCTACAAGTTCGAGATTCGGAGAGCAGGGAAGACCAAACTCAACAAGAATGAGATGTGGCAGTTTGCGAAGACCACTATCAAGACAGGAATCTTCGGGCTGAGAAGAAAGGAGTAGTCCCTAGGCCATCTGTTCGGGAGTCGTTTTGCCTTCTTGGCTATAGACTCCTTTGTATTCGGAAATCGACCTACCGGTTCCGCCCTTCATCGATTTTACAATTTCCGACATTATCGACAACGCAATTTCTTCATATGATTGTGCGCCGATGTCAATGCCTATTGGAACGTGGATTTTTCTCAAGTTCTCGACTTTGAAACCATCTCTTTCAACCATCTCCTTGAACAGTGCGCTCGCACGATGGCGGCTGCTGACGAGACCGATATACGGAACATCCAGGGCAGCAACTGCCCTAATTGAGGGCTCATCATACTTGTGCTTTGTGACAATAACAATCGCAGAGCTCTTTCCGAATGGAATCTGACTTACAGCTTTCTCAGCAAACTCTGGAATTATTCTATCAGCCTCGGAGTACATTTCATTTGTTGCTCCAGGATCCACAACTACGACATTGAAGTTCAGAATCTTTGCAATCCTGACGAGTGGTCCAGCTATGCTTCGCTCTCCTCCGCCTCCAAAAACTACCAATTGATTCTTGGGGACAACGGGTTCAATGTAAATGTCCATGGATCCACCACAGTTGGCACCAATTCCTCCTTTCTCTTCCTCTTCAAGCAGGACTGACATCACCCTAGGTTTTCCCTCCTTGATAGCTTCCATGGCCTGCTCCACAACGACGCTCTCCGAGCATCCACCGCCGAGATTCCCGTGGACTATTGAACCATCCTGAGCAATCAGAATCTTGAACCCAATTCTTCCGGTCGTAGATCCTTTAGTGCTCACGACAGTGGCCGTAGCAAAATTCTCGCCTCTCTCGCAGAGGTCCGACATCTTTTGCACAAATTCAGAGGAGCTCAAAGCAGACCATTGAAAGACGTATACGCGCTTTTTAGCTTTGTCAGCAATCTGGACTAAAACTAGGCAGCAGTCGATACGATAGATCTGACAGTTTCCATCCGAAACTCGAAACCATCATCTTGGGAAAAGTACGGATAGAAACAGGGGAGAGAAATTCCGGCATCTCTGAATCGTGCGAGATGCTCCTTCAACTCAGATTCGGACGGATTCGCCAAACTGATGCGAAGAAGTGCGGGGGGAACAGATCCATTTTTCCGCAAATATTCCGGGGCCGAACGTATATCTGAAAGGACTCCATCACGCTCGAACATCTTGCGATACTGCTCAAGCGTCGCATAATTCTCAAATTCCCTCACTAACAGTTTCCTCGCAACCGCATCTGTCTTGGAACAAAATACCTTCAGGTAACAACCAAATTCTGTTTTGCCGCTAAAAGATTGTTTGTAATCTTGGATTAGACGACCAGCATATTCTGGAGTGCAAAAATTCAGGAGAATTCCATCCGACCTTCCAGCAACTCTTCTTGCGATTCCCATTTTTAGAGCGGCAATGAATATTTGGGGAAAAGTGCTGGTACTATCTGCGGAGAAGCCTTTTCGTAAGTCTTGCAGTCTCTGTAGCATCAGATCGATTTTCTGCCGAGGATCTGCTCCCGGACTACCCGTTCCAACACCAAGTATGAACCTGTTCCCAGATATTTCCTGAAGAGTCTTGAGCCGCTTCAAGAGTAGCTTCTCGTCGTGCTCCAAAAGCCGGATTACTCCGCTTCCAACAAAGATCCCCTTTGAGACTCCGAGGGAAGCAGCGCAAATGTCAAGACAGTCGAAATCAGGTGAACTTTCATTGATGAAAATGTGGGTTATGCTTGATTGATCTATGACTTTTGTAAACTTGACGATTTCGCTGGGCGGGATGACGCTCGGGCGCAGTGCTATTCCCATCTTTTCATTTGGCATTTCGTTTCGCATTCAAAAAGCTCTGAACTAATTCAATATTGCCAAACTCTCAAACTGTTTCTTTGATTGCAGCGAACGATGTGCACGTGAGTGTTCTCTCAACACCCTTGACATTTCGCATCCTGTCCAGAACTAGTTCGCCAATCGACTGGATGGACTCTCCTCTTGCTTTTGCGATAATGTCCCATTCTCCAGAAATGACGTGGACTTCGCAGATGTCTTGAATTTCAGCTATTTTTTGAGCGGCTTCCTTCTGAGAAACACCAGTGCCAGCTAGAAATGAAACTAGAATAAACGCGGTGACAGGCTTTCCTAACTTTGTGTAGTCGGTTTGTACGGTGAATCTCTTGATTACGCCGCTCTGAACTAGTTTCTTGATCCGTTCCTGGACTGTAGTTCTGGGCATGTCAAGCTCTGACGCAATTTCGGAGACAGATTTGCTGGAATCGGAGCGCAGTTTCTGAAGGATCAATCCATCTTTGTCTAACTCGAGAGACATGGCATATTGACCATTATTTATGCAATATATAGGCATTAAGGCGTCAATATGACGATGATATCAGCAATTTGCTTATCTACCAAGACTCCAGCTAGTCGGAATATACGATTAGGGAGCTGGTCCAAGGGCAGGATTCCAGCCGGTCTCGCTGGAGGTGGCGCGTTCGAGTCCGCCGTTCCCTACCATTTACATTTGTTTTCTTGTTTCAAATTTTTTGGTCGCCGACACAATTGAAAGTACATCTCTATCCTTCAGCTGGTAGTCGACCGGTAGCCTGAGTCCCGTTCGAGCATCGACTGCATAGATCAACCCGCGAGCAAGATCTGAATGAATCGAACTAGCCAAGTCTGTGACAGTAGATCCGGTCGGCATCAAGTGGACATCGGGAAGAATATTGCCCGAGTTGTCCGAAAACTTCGCAGGGTCAGAAACTGGATACACGGCATTCATCCTCAGAAGTTTGAAGACGGCGACGTTTAGGGCAAACTGGACTCCTGTTCGGAGATATTCTCCGAGTATTGCCTTGTTGATGTGCTCAAGTGCCCAGTTTTGTTTCTCACTCAGCTTTGCACCCTTTACGATGTCAAAACGCTCCTCACCAGGTAGATACTTGATCACACCGCTCTGCTCAGCGCGTCTGAGAGTAAGCTCAGATTCGGCGCTCGCCGGTACGACTATCATGTCGTGATAGCTTTCTCTTATCTTTGCGAAATTTTTCGTTGCTTCAGGCACGTCCATCTTGTTTGCGACAATCAGTGTAGGTTTTGAAACTTCTCTTAGATTCCATGCGAAATCTTGCTTCTGGCTGCTTGACCAAGATTCAATGTCCTCGTAGAGTTTCAGCTTGTTCAATACTTCAACCACGTGGGATCTTTTTACGCCGATGTTGTGCATCTGTTCGCTTATCGTTTGAGCGAAATCCGTCATCGGAGAAGTCTTCTGAATTCTCA
>DATLTL010000110.1:0-8317 GCA_035533635.1 Nitrososphaerales archaeon | reverse complement strand
AATTACCAAATGATCTTCAGTTTCAGGAGCTATGGGTGTCCTATGACCAAATATGGGAGCTAGATGCCTAGCTCTTAACAAAACCTTCATAGCTTCTTCCGGTTTCTCATATGAAAGCCCAGGGGTTGTAGCAAGCACGTCATCGAGGCTCCTTCCATGATAACTCAGTATCAACACACCATCTAGTTTCAACAAACAAGGATCTCCCAACATTTTCAAATTCTCTAATTTATGCAGCGACTCAGCGTATTTCTTGGGTATCATAGGTTGCGGAAGTGCCTGTCTTGTCGCGTCATGGTTCCCCGGGATTACAAACATCTGAAGGTGCTTCGGAACAAGTCTCAGTTTCTCGTAGACCATCTCGTATTGTTTGAAGATATTTTGTTCAGAAAGCTCGAATTCCTGATTGGGAAAGACGCCAACTCCATCTACTACATCACCGCCAATTACAACATACTTCAAACGTCGCATGATCTCTTGATCTTCCTCACTTATACCACTTCTTCCGCCTACCCACTCAAGAAATCGCATGAACGCCCCTTCTAGGAATTTATCGCTCCCAATATGAAGGTCGGACAGCAAAATCACGTAAACCGATTTTTTTGATGTTGACGCCAATTTACTTGGTATGTCTGGTTGCATAATATTTTTGACCAGCAATCTTCCTTGGCTGGCCTCAGCCTCCACCATTACACATTGATCCAGAGTAATTTCACCCACGCTCCTTTTCGCATCTTGGCTCAAAGCGAGAACAGTAGTCCTCCCAGAGTCATCATCTAGAGTTACTTCAATACCGCCACTTTTTGTCGGCCTCTTTCCAAAAACCAAACCAGCAATCTTGACATTTCCCTTTTCCATATTCACTTTGGATATTTTGGTGATCTGCCTTGCCTCCGGCCTTTCCATCAAGATATGAAGTATCTTATCGTAACGACTCTTGAAGAGTTGAGCGAATCCCTCTATTCCAGTGGGTTGTATCTCTCCACTAGGATCCTCAACAACTTCTACATCAGATTTTAGGAAGTTGCCTTCTATTTGCACAGGATCTTCTGGTAGAACAATAGGCGTATCAACAAAATCAAAGATTATTGGAAATGCCTCTTTTAGATCCTTAGATTGAATAGTCACACCAGATTGAGATTTTCCTTTAAGCGCAATTGTTTCTTTTATTATCGCCTCAAAACTGGGATCTGTCTCACCAGTCTTTTTGTGCCTCTTTTCCCCCAGTTTTACTAGCAATTTTAATGCGCTAGGGTCAATTTGGTAACCAAAACCGAGCGCTATCTCCAACGCTTTTTGAACTGAAGACAAGCCAAAACCCTTCTACTTGCTGCACGAAGAAGCAATGGTAACTCCATCTTTGAGCAACAAAGCCGCCTCGCCTTCCTTCGGTGATTCTACATACACTCTTACTTTTTTCTCTGTTCCAGAGCTTCTAACCATCAACCAAGCACCACCTTTCAGGTAAGCTTTGACTCCATCAAGCTCGTCAAACCTTTCAATCTGCTTTCGAAACCTTTCCTTTATCATCGACTTTACGCAATCATGATCCAAACTGGAGCCCAATTGCAGGTTTTTTTGGAGGTTATAGTAAACCGGGGTATCAGAAATTGCCTGACTTAAAGTAAGATTATTCTCTGCAAGGTACTGCGTTACCAAAATACTAGTGTAGATACCATCTTCCCAGTAACCCCAACGCGGATCGACCATCTTACTAGGCTCCGACCCAAAAATTCCCCTCCGCTTGTACAATTCCTCAAATGTTTTCCCAAGCCGAGATCGCTGTATCCTACAACCCAAATCCAGCGCAATCTTCTCCAGAGCACTTGAGGAGTTTACAGAGATGATCACGTTTCCCTTCTTAACTTTCTGCACAATGATCTTCAAAACTAAAGTGGAAAGCGCATAGTCTGGAACGACTCTCCCAAGATCATCTATCATTACAAGTCTGTCAGCATCACCATCATGCGCTATTGTGAAATCAGCACCAATTGCTCTAGTAAGAGAAGCAACTTCACCGAGTGTTTCAAACATTGGTTCCGGCAACCTGCCAGGAAATCTTTCACTGGGATGAGCGTTTACAGTTACTACATGGTGCCCGAGCTCGGAAAGAACACGGGGTGTAATACCACCAGCGGTTCCATTTGCACAATCAACTAAAATCTTGAAACGCTTTCTTGCCGGCTCATGCCTTTTCAAGAGAGCCTCAATGTATGAAGGAACAGCCTCATCATTTTCAAAAGTGCTGCCAAAAATTCCTAACTCCTCATCTTTTTTGGTATAACCTCCACTCTTCAATACTAATTGCTCCAGTTTCTGCTCAGCTTCCAATGAAAATTCAATTCCATCAGTTCCAAAGACCTTCACTCCAGCATATTCGGGGGGGTTGTGAGATGCTGTTACTGAGAACCCGGCATGCAGCTTGCTATTCTTAATGTTGAACGCAAGCACTGGGGTAGGAATCATACCATAGCTTTCGACTTCGCTTCCATACCAGTTCATAGCCGAAGCAGCAACAGTAGCGAGTACGACAGATGTCTTCCTGCTGTCATACCCTAAACCGAACCTACCCTCTCCTAGAAGCTGGTGCACTGCGTAGCACACTGCAATAGTTTCTCTAAATGAGACCTCTTGCCCGTAGATACCTCTGATCCCGGCTGTTCCAAATTTTACCTTGATTCGAGGAACGGCAAGCCCGGTCACTTGATCGACTTGAGACACTAGGCTACCCTTGACACAAGCAACTAATCAATCATACTGATTTCAAGAAGAAAGAGGTGAAGGTGGAATTAAACCCGCATTCACATTGAAAGCTTGATGCGCAATCCTCACGTTGACTCGGCCTATGACGTACACTCCAGCAACATTGACTTCGGCTGTAGACTGTGCGCCTGTTCGACCAGATTTCAACATTTGTAGGTTAACTTTACAAGAGAGGCGACTACAAGTGCACCTCAACGAATTTTAATGTATTTGTACGCAGGCGTGCCAGTCTCGAATGCATAGTGTACCTTTTGGTACGAACTCCTGATACCTTCAACTTCCTTCTTGATTTTTACCGAATCTTCTTTCTTCACAATAATCCGCCCCAGCAATGACGCAATTTGCTTCATGTCATCTTTTTTCATACCTAGTCGCGTTACCTCGCTCGTCCCTAATCTTAACCCTCCAGGGTGCATGTAATGCCTTCCTGCTTGAATATCACCGGGGATCAATTGTCTGTTGACAATTATGTTCGCCTTTTCCAGATCTTTTTCCAAGTTACCACCATCCCCATACTGTGTCACATCCACAGCTATCTGATGCGATTCGGTGAAACCAAGTTTCGATGCAAGAACATTCAAACCTTCATCGTTTAACGCACTTGCCATAGTTTTCGCATTCTCAATGACCTGTTTTGCGTACTCCTCTCCGAATTCCAAAAATTCCGCAAACGCTACAGCCTTCCCTGCGACGTGATGAAGATGATGATTGCTTGAAGTTCCAGGGAATGCACCGGCTTTGATTTTTTCCGCATACTTGTTCCACGAAAGCACCGTACCTCCTTGCGGACCAAACAATGTCTTATGTGTCGACAATGTCATTGCGTCAGCACCCTCTTTTAGCGGCGCTTGGAATTGCTTCCCCGCGATCAAACCAGACACATGCGCAGAATCGTAACATACTATGATTCCTTCGCTTTTTAGGAACTCTGAAAGTTCTTTCACGGGATGTGGGAAAAGAAACAAACTACCCCCAAACATTGCCATCTTCGGTTTTTTCCCTTCAGTTTCGAGCTTCTTTATTTTCTCTTTTGTCTTGTCAACATCAATGTTCCAATTTTCTCTGTCAAAAGCAAAATACTCTACATTGAGCCCGTGAACCAAACCAGCTGTTCCGTTGAATTCTTTTCTCGCCGCAGAAATGTGTCCCCCATTCGGGATAGCAAGAGCCATCATGGTATCTCCCGGATCGGTAAATGCGGAATATACTGTGAGGTTTGCGCACACCCCGGAAATCGGTCTTACATCGGCAAACTCCGCATTGAATAATTTCTTCGCAAGGTCAAAACAGATGATCTCAACTTCATCAATATACGTGCACCCGGCGTAGACACGCTCTCCGGCCCAACCTTCGGCATACCTATTTCCAAAATCTGAAGTTAGAGTCTCACGAACAGCAGGACTGGGAATATTCTCCGACGCAATAAGTGGAATTGAGTTAGCAAACCAATTTTGGTGTGATTCCAATGCTTGGAAAATTTTGTCGTACGAGGAACGAGAAGATGACATGGGCAATACGCTTCCGCTTTCAATAAATAAGCATTCAGAGCAGTCATTTCAGTTACTGCATGCAAATCTATTAAGAAAAACAAAACAAGCGTTCTTCAATTAGACCAATTGGTAATGGAATATTAATCACAAATGAAACTAAGCAGAGACTGGATTCTCCTTTCAATACTCCTAGTTGGCTGGGGTTTGAACTATCCACTGGTAAAGATAGGATTGGAGTATTCCACTCCGCTCGCTTTTTCATTTTACCGTGTAGTAGTGGCAGTTTCAGCACTGCTCATCATACTCCCTTTGATGAAATCAAAAAAACCATCCGCAAGTTTCCGAAGCGTAAAAACCCTCATTATCACATTTCTTTTCGGCGCTACATCAATTGTATTCTTTCTCGGATTCTGGTTCACAGGAGAAACACTTGTTGATGCTGGGATAACAGCAGTGATAATCAACACATATCCACTTTTCATGGTACTATTCGCAAAGATATTTTTCTCAGACAAACTTACCCCGCTCAAAACACTTGGAATCATCGCAGGCTTTGTTGGTACGTTCTTAGTTGTTACGGGTGGAAATTTAGCAACTCTTTCAGTAGATCCATTCGGATTTGCTCTTTTGTTGGCGGCGTCAATTTCCTTTGCATCAAGTTCTGTAATCTATAGAAAATGGTTAATTGGTTTCGATAGAGCTACACTGAACACATTACAACTCTTCTTCTCAGCTCTCATGTTACTTGTCTGGACACTTGCAACCAACGCGGGTTCACTTCTCACAGTTCAATTCACCAATCCAACTTTCTTGGTCATTCTTCTTTTTACGGCAGTACTAAATACCTCAATAGCGTACGTAATTTGGATGCTTCTTCTGGAAAAACACGGGCTTGTCTGGCTATCCAGTTGGATATTTTTCGTGCCCATCATAGGTCTCATTGGTGCAACTCTTTTGCTAAATGAAAGCATAGGCACCATACAGCTCATTGGATTTGCAATTACAATTTCTGGTATAGTTCTTGTCAACCGAAAAAAGTCTGCACTCAAGGTTCTGAAAACATCCTGAGTTTACGTATTAGGCACAGAAGAATACAACGTACAGAAAGTCCAGCTGCAACTTCAAAATATTGCATGCCAACGGATTTTTCTACAAACTCCTTACTTTCTATGGGAGAAGTTTTTCTCTCCTAATCAATTTGCTGGCAAAAAAGAACAGCACCAGCGACAACACTGTAATCACAATCGCTATTATCAGATCTCCAACTACCGTAAAAGCTGGAGCCACAATCGGTATGAAGTAAGTAGGCAGAACCAGTATTACACCAAAACCCATTCCCAAGGGTTGATTTGATCCAACACGCTGCTTTTGAAGCGAGCTGAATGCCATCATCGCAATCGTGACGAAGGAAACGGCAGAGAATCCTATCGCTGGTGTGAGAATCAAGGTCGCCGCCAAAATAAGCATGTTTCCACCAAAGGCAAGTCCAACTCCAAAGTTTGCTAGAACCTCATATCCGAGCATGATTGAAGTTAGAATGAGCGCTGCCTTCAGATAGCTCTTGTAGATGTCGCTCTGGTTCATTCCTAGTGAAAGAAAATACTCCAACACACCATTGTTCTTGTCGTAAACGTACAACAACATCACAGGTGTTGTAAAAGTCAGTGCAGAGAAAACCATCAACGGAATCGCAATAAATGGGAGCGCTGATACAACTTGGAGCGGATTTGAATTCTGCAGTTGCGTGGATGGCAGTTGGCCAAGGTTCAATCCCAAGATTGCATGTCCAATGTTAGCGAACGCGATCCCCATTATTGACAACACCACGGAGATAACAACGTAAGTCTTGCTCAGCGCAAGGCTTCTTTTTGCAATCATGAAACTGGAATGATTCGCACCAAAGCTCTTATGCAGAGGCCTTTGATCCGTGGGTAACATCTTATTCATGCACGAATCCCTCTTGAAACTGCTCCTAGCTCCAACTCTTCAATTTTGATCTAAACACTATACGTAGAATCACGAATGCGATCGGAAAAATATAGAATCCAAAAAGTTGCAGTAGTCCCAAGAACGAGATCAAACCTCCAGTTGCAATCTGTTCAATGACTCCAACATGTGCGGGCGTCGAGGCTGACATTATCGGAGCTATTACACCGAGAACTGTCGAGATATTTATTGCAATCACGTTGCCTTTCGCAACAAAGTAAGCCATTATGTAGAGAATAACAACAGCTATGATCGTCGTTTCGACCAGAATCATGGGGACTAGAGAATTGACATAAAGGAGATAACCACCAACAGTGAGCGAGACCGCAGAAGCAAGCAGTAATAGGCTTAGAATTGACTTTAATTGCATATCAAATCACTCGAAAATCACGCACTAAAGCTTACCGAGAAATATCCTTAACCATCCTCGGAAAAGAGATTTGCCCCCTTTCAAGCGTATCTTCCAAGTATCTTTTCAGCAAACTGATATCCAATCCAAGATAATCTTGTTTCTGCCATTCATTCAACTTCTTCATGGCCCTCGCAAATATGCCAAGACAGACATCATTTTCGTTTTTCTGCGCATGCACCAAAGCAGATGCAACTAGTATGACTCCTTGTTGTACACTTTTTTCAATAGTATCATTTTCCTTACGCCAGATTTCTTCCAACACTTCATGGCACTCCCAATACCTCTCTTGGTCGAACAATTCGATGGCAAGTTGCACCGTTTCACGCTTGCTTCGGACGGTTGACTGTTCACCAAGATTTCGCTCGTTCAGTAAAGGACCGAAGTGCAGGACCAGCACCTTCACCGCCTGATCTTTGGACTGTACATCCTTTGCAAAAATATCGAATTCGATCGCAATTCCGCTTATCCGGAAATTTTTCACTGAAACTCCAAAACCCTCAACCGCTCTCACAAATTCATTAGAAATCTGTTTTATCTGCCGCGGCTTCAATTTTGTGTGATTGCCGAGTCGAATGAGATATCTGAGCAAATCACATCTTTACCTGAGGAAGCGTCATTCTACTTCAGCGAGTACGTGTTCATGATAGTGCTCCACTGGCATGAGCGAACCGAACGCTCTCTGAACAACTTCGGTCATTGCAGGATGGATATGGATAGCTCGGTCAATAATCTCCAAACTCATGTTTTCGGTATACATGACGTTCACGATCTCTTGTATGAGAATTGAAGCCCACGGACCAATGATGTGGGCACCAAGGATTTTTTGGTCAGTACCATCAACAATCACTTTTACAAAATAGTCCTTTGCGTTTATCGCTTCACCCTTGGCGGTATTCTCATATTTGTAAAACCCTACAAATATACGGTCTTTTCCATACTTGTCAACAGCTTCCTTCTCCTGCAACCCAACACTTGCTATTTCGGGGTAGGTAAAGACAGCGTGCGGGATTGCATGATAGTCCACCTTAACTCTTTTCTTCAGGACAGCATTGTAATACGCAATCTCCGATTCGTAATTCGCGACGTGCCTGAAGAGGTACTTTCCATCGGCGTCGCCGAATGACCAGATGTTTGGTTGCGATGTTTCAAGATACTCATCCACCTCTATCCATCCATCTTTCGTTGTCTTAACTCCAGCCCGTTCAGGGTGGAGAACATCTGTTAATGGGCCTCTGCCGGAAGCGATCATGATCTCCTTAGCTTCTACAGAATGCTCCTTACCAGTTTCTCTGTCAATTGAAACCAGTTTCTTCATTCCACCTTCAATTCTCATCACTTTTTTGACTTCATGGTTTGTCAATATTGTAATGTGTTTTTCCAGTTTTTTCTTTGCAAGCTCCGAGATCTCGGGTTCTTCCTCCGGGAGAAATCTCGCATTCCTCCCTATGATAGTTACTTTTGATCCCATGCCTGCAAGAAAGTGACCGTACTCAGCAGCGATGTATCCTCCACCAACTATCCCAACGCTTTCAGGCAAGGATTCCAAATTCAAGACAGTGTCACTGGTCAGGTACCCTGTAGATTCCAGGCCTTCAATCGGCGGAATGATTGCCTTTGATCCAAGACACAAAAAGATCATTTCCGATTTTATCATCTCTTTTTTCAC
>DATLTL010000109.1:0-5566 GCA_035533635.1 Nitrososphaerales archaeon | reverse complement strand
CAAGTCCATGATCCCTGACGAATGGCGCGAGCTTCTAGCCACCTATTTCAACAGCTACGATGTGATAATTGTGAGTAGCGGCAAGTATCTGGATTCTCTTAAAGCTCTGGGATTCAAAGGTCAAGTGAAGAAAATATACCCTTACGTGAATCCGAATGATTATTCAGTACCATCCGCCATGGAGATTATGGCGGTCTCTCAAAAACTTGGAATCCGAGAGAAGGATGAAATCGTGCTAATTGTTGCTCGCATGGATCCAATGAAAGCACAGGATGGGGCAATACTTGCATTCGCGTCAATCGCGAAAGCATTTCCTTCACTAAAGTTGGTATGTGTCGGGAATGGAAGTTTTTCCAGTTCCACACAGGGTGCAAATTCTAAATCTGCGCTTTGGCGAAAGAAGTTGGAAGATCTCACCAAAAAATTGGAACTCCAAGATAGGGTGATATTCGCTGGCCACCTCTCGCAGAACGAGCTGGACGCCATGTACGAGCGATGCAGTTTTACCATGCTACCGTCGGTCAACGAGGGATTTGGACTCGTAGTTGTTGAAAGCTGGATCCATCACAAACCGACTCTCGTAACTGAGCGCGCTGGAGTCGCAGATCTAATTGAAGAAGAAAAGAATGGAATGTTATATGATCCTGAGAACGTGGAACTGTGTGCGAAAAAGATGAGCAAAGTACTCGTGGAGAAGGAGCTGGCTCGTAAAATGGGAAACCAAGGACGCAAAACATCAAAACTGTGTTCGATTGATGCTGGGCTTAAGGCCGAAAGAGAAGTCATTGAAAAGCTCCTAGAATAGTGATAAAATTGAACTTCGCTGAGATTTTCGATCCATTAGCGACTGCAGGAATAATTGTTCTGCTAACTTGGCTGATCGCGCGTTCGACCAGCGCCATAATTGGTCGCCTGATGAGTGGAAGCAAGCCACTGGCAGCGGCCCAGGCCAAGAGACTGAGTTGGATTCTAGTTTGGGCCATTGGCGCGATACTTGCAATCGAACAGCTTGGAGTTAGGTCCGATATTCTTCTCTTGGTTGTCGGACTCTTCGGGGCAGGAGTGATCGTAGGGCTCAGGGTACCTCTAGAGAACTTCGGAGCCAAGTATTTTTCAGATATTTACGTGCCATTCAAAGTAGGAGACTCGATATTGGTCAGCAATTATTCGGGCAAAGTCGTCGAGATAAATTCCATGTGTACGATATTACTTTCAGACAAGGATAACCAATTGGTTTCGATTCCTAACTCGATTCTCGTACGTGAGGTGGTAACTAACTCAACCCCACAGGCTTGGAAGGAACTGACAATTCCGATTTCTATCGCCAATTCCATCGATCTAGCGACATTCGAAAGTGAAGTTTTGAAGAGCGTAAACAAACTCAAGCTTCGCTTAGACAAGAGATTTCCACCGGTTCTAGCTACAAAATCAAGGAGCGCGCAGTCAACGGATCTCTCGCTAACTGTCATGATTCGAAGTCCCGAAGAGAGAGACGCACTTGCAAACGAAATTAACAAACGTGTCGCTGAAATCATACAAAGGATGCAAGGAGCGAAGAAATCCGATTGAGGGCCAAGGTATGTAGGATTATCAATCGATACACTTGCTCAAGCGTGGTCTAGACCGATTCACGAGTTCTTCAGTGCCCTGACGACAAAAATGTAGCAGTGTGATGGGACTTGAAGGTGAAGAAAAATGGCCACAGAAAACTTCCATCTGCTTTGCGGAACTTAAGATTAGAGAAGCGATTATCCAATTCAACATTGGTGGTCTTCCTCGATTATGATGGAACGCTAACCCCGATCGTAAACGATCCGAGTCGAGCAGTGCTTTCACAAAAAAGCCGTAGCGTGTTGAAGAAGCTCTCGACTCGCTGGCCGGTCATAATTCTTAGCGGAAGGGATGTTGAAGATGTGAAGAAAATGGTTGGATTGAAGAGTATAATCTATGTAGGGAGTCATGGATTCGACATAGCTGTTAGAAGAAAAGGAATCCGTGTCAATACAAATTGGGATAAATTTCTGCCTGCTCTCAATGATGCAGAAGAACAACTCAGGGTCAGATTGAACGATCTTCCTAGTGTTATTGTCGAGCGAAAGAAATTTTCGATAGCCATTCATTACCGAAAAGTTGCCAAATCATATCTCGCAATCTTGAAACTGCGTTTCAACCGAACTGCCTCTCGATTTCCATCCCTGAAGAAAACAAACGGAAAGGGAATCCTTGAACTCCTTCCGAATTCACAATGGAATAAGGGAGCAGCTCTTAACTTGCTATTGGATACTCTCTGGCCGAATCCGAAAGTTGTTCCGGTCTTCATTGGTGATGATCTTACCGACGAAGGCGCCTTTTGCGCAATCAAAAACAAGGGAGTTGGAATATTTGTAGGAAAATCTAAACGTGACACATGCGCCAAGTATTCTCTCCGCAACTCCATAGAGGTTAGGGCTTATCTTGAACGATTAGCGAAGGGGCTACGAAATGCGATTCAATAAGATTTGGGCGTGGCTAGAATCTTTCGAGACAGATAAGTTACTTGGTAGAAATAATGACAACAAGGAATTGCTGAAAATTGTTCCAGCTAGTTCATATAATCGGTTATGGTAATTGCAAGGCAAATGCCCGAAGTAACGTCCAGCAAGGATGATCAGATACTTGAGGAGCTCCGAAGAATAAGGGAACTGCTTACACCCCCGACCGCCGCGCAAACACCCAAGGGAATGAAAAACGAGTTCATGACGTTTCTCTTGCAGTACAAGGTTCTTGGTCTAGCTGTTGCATTCATCATAGGCCTGTATCTTGGAAATGTAGTTCAGGCGCTTGTAAAGGACATTATACTACCGCCCGTTTCGGCTGCGCTCGGAGCTGGTGGAGGAAGCGCATTTGAGACAGCTAAGGTTGGTCCCTTCCTCGTCGGTGATTTTGCTCTCGCCGTAATTACCTTCATCATAGTCGCACTCGTTATCTTCCTGATTGTTAAGATGGCGACCAAATGGGGATTGAACAACTGAAGGCGGCGCGCGGGTTAAAAGTAATGAATTTTGCACTACTTTATTCCATGAATGACTGACAAAAAGTTTCTATGATGGTCACCTGTCTTCTTTCAACAGATCCTGGTCTCTTCAGTCTAAGTTGTTCTATGGACTCTTTTGCTGTGAGACGGTACTTCTGGCACTTATATGATGCAAGTACTGTTCCGGTTCTCCCCTTACCCGCAGTGCAGTGAACGACTAGTGGATGTTTCATTTCGGCCTGCGAAACAACAAAGTTGACGGATTCTTGCAGTTGGGCTAGCGTCGGTATGGAATGATCGCGTATTGGAACGTTCTTGTAGTCAAAACCTTCGACCCACTCAGCCTTAATTGGCACCTCCGTAAGTGATAACACAGCTTTGATTCCTTTCTTCTTTCTTAGCCAGTCTACTTCTCTCTTCGACATCGGACAGGCTGAACCGCTCACGAACTCATCGATGAATGAAAAATTCATTGGCCTGCCAGTGAGGAATCCGAATATTCTTCTGGCAGCTTGTTGTTTTTCGAACATGCCAGACTCCCCAGACTATATCTCTGCATCCTACTTAATTAATCCAATCTAGGGATTCGGCCTCTTTGCAGGAATTGATGAAGGTGACATCATATTCCGGAATTTCGTTCTGCATGAAGAAATTGCTATGACAATGGTACAGGCAGTCAAACTGCAAAAGTTAATCAAACTGAGGAGAAATCTCTGGATGAAGTAATAGAATCCAAAGAATTGCGACGCTAGCCGTGCATGCGTCAGAACAAATCTTGAAGAATCGAAATAACATGGAGAAATTGGAAATGGACACACTTGAGAAGCCCGGTGATGAGGCTCCGCCACCCGTTACAGAAGAGTCTCCAAAAACAAACCTGAGTCCGGCGGAGTCTGCAACTCAGAGTTACTATTCGGTAATAATTGATCGGATAGAAGGTCTCCTTTCCAAGTTCGACATCGCTCACCTTCTGATCATACTTATGGGCCTACACCTCTTCGCAATGTCTTTCCCAAACGGTAACAGCTGTTCGGGGAGCAACGGCGTCTGCGTTTTCGACGAATCATACTACGTGCCCGCCGCAAAAGATCTCCTGAGCGGCGTCGCATCTAACATCGAACATCCATTCTTTGGAAAGATCTGGGGGGCAATCGGGATCTATCTTTTTGGAAATGATTCTTTCGGCTGGAGGATATTTTACGCAATTATCGGAGTCCTTTCAGTTTACGTGATGTATCTCGTCGCGCTAAATTTTGTCTCGAAGCAAAAAGCCCTACTTGCGGCATGCTTTCTCGGTTTTGAGACTCTTTTCTTCGTGCACACGTCATTGTTTCTCTTGGAAGGGCCGCCCATCCTATTTGCTCTCATAGGATTCCTAGCTTACTTCAAGAGAAGCTATTATGTTTCGGCTTTCGCAATGGGTCTTTCCGTTCTGAGCAAAGAGTGGAGTGTTTACTTTGTCTTTGCCCTAATTCTTTATCACATTTACGCGATGCCAAAGCAGGACATGAAGAATGTTGTGAAGAAGAACGCATTCAGACTAGTGATCTTTTTTGCGATAATGATTCTTACCTTCGCGCTTCCCTTGTGGGCGTACGACATTATCTACAAGCCGTACGCGGGCGGGTTCGGGTATCTCACGAACCCTTTGCAAAACTTCCAGTATTACTACTACTATCAGTCTCTTCTCACCGGTTGCGGTAGCACGACAGCGTGGAATTGTTATCCTTGGAACTGGATTCTTCCGTTCAACATCGAGCCATCAGGATATTTTGTGGTTACAACGACCGTTACGAGTACACTTGCTAACGGATTGCAGAAAGTGGTCACTTATCATCCGATCGACTGGCTGGGAATCGGAAATTTTGCAGTCTGGTACGCGATATGGCCAATTACGGGAATAATCCTGTACAAAATATCTACCAGGAAATTCACAAAGGTTGACGCATTCATCGGATTTTGGATCGCAGCAACTTACGTTCCATGGTTCTATGTTTCCCTCGTGTTGCACAGAGTTGAGTACTCATTTTATTTCATAAACGTAGATCCGGCCCTTGCGCTGGGGATTCCGGTGCTTGTCTCAGCGATGGTTCCGGATAGCAACAAGAGAGTTCAGAACGCTATACTTCTTGTGTGGCTCTTTGCCGCGCTCTACTTCTTCGCACTCTTTTTCCCGGTGAGGGGATAGCGAACGGACAGAAATTCCAGAATCGTGTTATACCTGTTTGTGGCTGCAGTAGTCATTATTTAATTCATCGGATTTGTGTCTGCCTTCCTCTCCACGCGATGACTGGATCAAGACTGCGCAATCAGCGACTGATTCAAAATCTGCCCGTTGCCAAAAATCACCAAGCATCTGTACGTCGACGCGAATGCAAGCTTCTCATTGACGTAGCCCAGCAACTGGTAGTCTGCTCCTGCGGGCACTGTGACTCCAGCTTCCGAGATCGTAATACAAGAGTTTGACAACGCAATGTAGATTGTAGCATTGGTCACACCACTGCCGGAGATCGTGACTTTCTGTATGGTAATAGGATTGGGCGTAGGATTTTG
>DATLTL010000108.1:0-2668 GCA_035533635.1 Nitrososphaerales archaeon | reverse complement strand
AAGTCCAGATTTCTAGAACCTGACATTGACACCGACGAGTACCGCGAGACCACTCTGCTCGGAACAGGAAGAACGAGAGTAACCTTCAGGGAACTCAAGATCAAGGAACTTTACGAGAGTATACTTTTTCCCAAAGGTAGGATTCCTGCAGGACTAGACATTGTGGTTGTAAATGGAGTAGCAGAGGCACCGCTCTTCGGCTACACGGTGGGAGCTTCGGACGTTTTAGGATTTGAGAAGAGGGATTTTTCGAGATCATATCAGGATCCTACGATCACCATAGGTCCGAGACTGGGTAGAGTTCTTGTCAATTTAGCCATGAACAAGCCGAACGGAACCCTTCTTGATCCCTTTTGTGGACTAGGAACAATATTGCAGGAAGGACTCATAACTGGGCGTAACATTGTGGGTGTGGACATTTCTCAGAGCGACATCAACAAGTCCAGAACGAATCTAAACTGGATCAAGACAAATTATCAAGATTCGCGAAGACTCAATATGAAATTAATGCGTGGTAATGCGATGAATCTTCGGAAGGAATACCTGCCCAAGATAGACGGCGTCGCAACCGAGCCCATCCTGCTTCCAAAGTTTGAAAGAAACCCTCTATCCACTGTGGCAGGCGAATGCCTGGGTAAGGTTGCGGAATTATACGAAAGATCCCTGGGCACTCTGGGACAAGTAATGGAGAAGGGCTCAAGAATAGCTATCATTTCACCGGTGATCATCGATGATAGAGGTCGGGAGCACAAGCTCGAATTGAGCCACATGTTCAAAGAGATGGGCTACGAGCAATATTCTCCAAGTGCACCAGGCCTGAGGATTGATTATCCGATCAGAGTTCCGACAACAAAGAGAAAGATAATACAGCGAAATGTATACGTCATCACAGTTGGCTAGATAGCCTCTTGATCTTGGAAGTCGCCTTACTAGCGAGTCCCATCAATAGATAGATTTCCCGCAGAGAAGGATCTCCTCTATCAAACAACCTCGAGATTGCTTCGCTCAGCAGACCCGACTTGAACTTTTGAAATTCAGACGCCTCAGCCAGTTGCTCAAATAAGAGAACTGCCCGGGCGCGTTCACTCCGAGTCGATGTTGCCGTTCTAGATCGATTGCTTCTCTTGTTCAAATATTTCGAAAGTATGAAAAAGACAATTGCAGCTGCGTGAGAGACGTTTAGCGTATTGTATTCAGAATTAGTCCTGATGGTAACGTTATAGTCACAACATCTGAGCTCCTCATTTGTCATTCCCGTGGTGTCTCTGCCGAAGACAATGCAGGTCGCACCAGGACGGGATTCGATTCTCCCGGCCACTCTTGAAACGCAGTCCTCGAGGTCAAGTGTTTTTCGTGTCAGGTTCGCCCTTCGGGTGCCTTCAATCGCAGTTGTACCGATCATTAGCCGAAACTTTCTCCTGAGTTTGTCCATCGAAGAGACAAACTCGATCTTGTCAACTAGGCTCCTTCCATGCGAAGCGAATAAACGCGCGTCGTCAATCCGCTTTCGATCAAGTTTCTTGGGCGCAACGACGATCAATTTCTTCAGCCCATAATTGGCCATCGTCCTCGCAACGTAGCCTAGATTCAAACCGAACTCCGGTTCCACGACTGCGACAGATATTTGCTCGATGATTGTTGCACTATTCTTGCGTGGAATGACGATCTACCTTTTGTAACGAGTATCGATTTCAAACACTGTTAAGGTTTCGAAAAATAGTTTTCTCTCTATGACCTTTTTCGAAATTAGAAGGTGCTCCTCGCAGAACTTTCGGAACAACGGCATCTGATCTTCACTGGACAAGAGAATCAGTATCTTTCCAGATTTTTTAATGACTTCGAGCGCACTTTTGAGGAATCCAAGAGGGACCTCTACTCCATTTGGTCCGCCGTCTACCTTCCGATCTACAATTGTTTCCGAAGGAACGTATGGGGGATTGAATGCTATCACATCAAACACAGAGCTTCGAAAGCAAGACGCTCTGTCGGCTATTATCAATTCTGCGAAAGAGTTTTCCAGTTTTGCTTCTTTTAGTTTCACTATGTCAGTTCCTACAACTAGGTCGAACTTGTCTTTCACGAATTTTTGGTTTCCTCCGTTTCCAACTCCAATTTCCAAAAATGAGCCACCACCAACCAGCTGAGAAAGTGCAAAACCCATCAGTTGCGAATCGTCGCTGTAGAGATAGCTCCGGTCATTCAAGATAAGTGTGTATCAACTACAACAGACAACGAACTAATTAAGCAAGACAAAGCAATTCAAAGATACTTCATAGTCCTAAAAAATAGACCGAAAAACAACGGCTATCTATCACCGCGCACAGCACAATGTGCACGACTGGGAACAAAACACTATCTTGACTTCATGAATATACCAATCACAGACCACGCTCTATATGACCTGATATGCAAAGTAAAACAATCTACGCCTAACTTCAAAGAGGAAATAGAAGACAAACTCGAACAGTTTGCCAACATACCACCACAATCCTCACACAGACAATACGGAACATCAATTCTAGGAATCTTCAAAGCAAACAGATGCAGGCTAAACGCAACTTCACCCTGCCACTTCTCAGCAAAGACAGAGAAAATATCAGAGGGAATACTGAGAACAATATTCAACGAACTAGACGAAGAAAAACAACTGATGATTGAACTACAAGCA
>DATLTL010000107.1:0-3432 GCA_035533635.1 Nitrososphaerales archaeon | reverse complement strand
GTGACAATGCCAACAGGCTTACCTTCTGCGACAATTATTGCAAACCCGTGTCTCTTTTCCTTCATTATCTTAGCCGCGTCAAGCGCGTTGGTATCACCTGTGAGTGAAATAAAATCTGATTCGACGATATCCTTTGCATATAGAACCAATTAGACTGGCTCCTCCGTTTTTTTAAAAGATGGACGGAACATTGCTGCGACAAGGAAGTATCCTTCATAAAAAGCATGCGAAAATGGTTCCCGGGGCTTTTTGGATTGTTCTCTGATAGTGCTTTCATAGTCTGACGCTAACAATGACAGTTCAATGGTAGCCCCAAGCAGATTCGAACTGCTGTCTCGGGGTCCAAAGCCCCGAATCCTTGACCACTAGACGATGGGGCTAGCTTCCCATAGGAGACTGCGATTCGACACAACTAATCTTGTCTTATTTTAAAGAGATTTGTGGGTCGCGGTCGGCGAGAATAACTATTTGAAACCTGATTATGTGTAGTTAGCAATACCGTCTCATGTCTTCAGATTCCTCCGATTCTAAGCAAAAGGAGTCTATCGTGGTCTACGGTCTGAGTTCTGAAGGCTATCAAATAGCTTCAAAATTGGCGGCCAAGGGACACGTCGTTTCATTAATTGACGAAATACTAGGGACAGCAATGGAATTGCGACCCGAAATTGCTGGAGACTACAGGGATTTGCGTTCTTTGCTTGCAGATGAGGTGCTGATGAGCATTAAATCTTCCAAAGAGTCGATAACAAAGTCCAAAGTAATTTTCTTCGCGCCCAAAATAAGAAGAAAGGACGAAGAAATCGTGGCTGAAGTGAAGGCAAGAATTGGCGATGCCGCAAAAAACATGAGTGCTGACACGCTTTTCGTTTATTGCCTACCTTCGGGAATTTCTGGAACAAAGGATATCATTGACAAGATCGAACACTCTTCAGGCCTTGTGAGCGGCAAGGAATTCTGTTTTGCATACGCGCCCTTAGAAGCTGGGAGACCAACAGTTTTCGGGTGCGACATGAAAACCGTTCTTCATCCTTCGGCAATCGAGGCAGCTGGACTCTCAACTGAAGTGACTTCCATTTCAAAGGCGGAACTGGTGCACGCCCAGAGAGTGGTCGCAAAGTACTCAACGCTAGCGTCTGCATTCGAAACCGCAAGGCGCCTAACGCAATTAGGCGCCGACAGCCCGCGAGACTACAAACAAGTCTTCTGCGAGGATTTGAACGCAAACCAGTTCGATCTGAGCCTTATTCTGGAGTCGCTTGAAACTGGCGATCCGATTCTTTACCTTGCATCGGGAGCAAACAAGAGCATAGAGAGTTATGGACGGTTCCTGGTCGAACGTGTTCGCGAATTTGTCAGAGTCAAGGAAATCAAAGCTGCTAGATTAAAGATAATTTTGTACACCGATACAGACACCCTGGAAATTCGCGGTGGCAAACTGAGTCTCGCTCTAGATTTGGTAGAACGACTGAGAGATTACTTCTCGGACATTGAATATCTGAACATCATGAAGGAAGGGTTTTCACCGCCTATGGGCTTGGATAAAACAAATCTCATGATTTTCCTGTCCGGGAGTGCAGAGCTCAAATTAAACCAGTTATACGAGGAACAAATAACAATGGCTAAATCGCATGTCATGCGAGCTAATCTCCCTGTGGAATTCGTATCATAATGGAAGTTTGAAGATTTGGACAAAATTAATGTCGGAGTAATCGGGACAGGCGGCTGGGGAAAAAACCATCTAAGAGTTTTCAACGACCTCGGAGTGCTTTCCTGTCTCTGCGACGTTGATCCGGGAAGGGCTTCGCAATGGTCTCAGAAATACGGTTGCAAAGCCTATACCGATGTCGACAAGATGTTAGAGACCGAGAAACTTGATGCAGTAACTATCTGCGTCCCAACTACATTGCACTACGCTGTTGCCTCGAAGGTATTGAAAAAGAAGATTAATGCTTTTGTCGAGAAACCAATGACCGCAACCTCTTCGGATGGGCAAAAACTAGTTGATTTGGCAAATGACTCTGGAGTTTTTCTCACTGTAGGTTTCATCGAACGGTTCAATCAGGCCGTTGTTGAAACGAAGAAAGCTCTGAAAGAGAAAATGATGGGTGAACCCTTGCTTCTCGAATTTCACCGCGAAAACAAGTGGGCAGGAAATATTACCGATGTAGGCATTGTAGCTGATACGACGGTTCACGATATTGATACAGCAAGGTGGTTGTTCGACGAAGAACCAAAGTTGGTTTTCGCTAGATTGGGCAAGGTAATCTCTGACAAGAGAGAAGATTTCGTAGCAATGACTCTTGGTTTTAATGGAATGAAAACCGCTTTTATTGTGTCAAACTGGGTCACTCCGAAAAGGCTGAGACAACTTACAGTTGTTTGCACGCAAGGAGTAATTTCACTTGATTTTGTTTCCCAAGAGACAAGGTTCGATGATGCAAAGGGGACGACCATACCTCGCCGTGAATTCAAAGAACCTCTGATGGCGGAAATGACTGCATTTCTAGACGCGCTGAAGAATGGTAGACCTCCGTTAGTAAAGCCGAAAGACGGTTTGAACAACACGATTATTGCAGAAGCCGCGATCGCGAGTGATTCCTCTGGAACCCCTATCTATCTCAACATCTGACGGCGCCAGACTCAAAGTATATATTCGGGTTTACTCCCAAATCGTAAGATCGTTTTTCGAATGCCTATTGACCAGAATTTTCCGATTGGCCAGGATGTGTCAGAAACGGATCCTCTCGAACTGCCCAGTGCCAACGATATGGTCATACTCAAAGCGATAGGCGACGATGTTGCGGCGCAGAATCTTTCTTTTCAAGGGATAAGACGCAAACTTGGCCTACATCAAGAGACTCTCTCGAGAGCTTTGCATAGACTCCAGCGAGATGGTTATGTCGAGCGTCTCGAGCACGCATATAGAATTAGCCAGAAGGGATTGACCGTAACGCAAACTCAGCCTCGACTGAGGGGCGGACTAGAGGGGAGCGATCCTTATTCCGTGACGCTTCTACAAGCCGTATTACCTCAGGATTTAAATGTGAATGCTCTCGTAGATTCCTTGAGCTACAAATGGTTCGGCAACCTTCGCTGGCTAGGCTCGACGCAGAGCCCAAACTCATCCACTCTTTCATGGATGACGAGTGAGACGGGACTCAAGATATCTGTAAGGATCAAGGACGACGCGCTATCCATCGAAACCTATCCTAGGGATTCAAACTCGATCTCCGATGCGACGCGATCTGCATTCGAACTATTCGACCATGTCTCAAGAGCCCTGAAGAGCTCCGATCGTGTAAGCGAAGCCCGCTTCTCAAATGCGTCTTAATTTTCCCAACACTGTGACCTGCTAGAGCGTCATTTAGTCATTAACTAGAGTTCCTTCCTATACTCTGTTGTCAAAGGAGTATAGACACAATTGACAACAAT
>DATLTL010000106.1:0-7991 GCA_035533635.1 Nitrososphaerales archaeon | reverse complement strand
TGTACTCGGATCAATGTTTGTCTGGAGTGGAGTCCAGATTTACTACGCGCACAAGACGCGCGAAAGTTACAAGCGGTGGGGTGGTTTTGACGGCGGAGGAGGAAGAAAAACTCAAGCTCCACCGGGCGGTGGTCAGTCACCGGAAATTTACAGCAATTAGAGCATCCGTTCTGTGCGACAACTGTCATCCAGTATAGTACGAGCCTTATCTGCAAACAGTAATTCTCGGGTAGCTCTTTACATCAATGCGACTCTGGCCTTTGATGCTGCGACTACAATATGAGAGAGAAGACCTAAAAGATGTCGAAACTGCAGAAGAGTACCGTTTGCCAAAATGCCAAAGATCTTCAAGCTCGCAGCTCGAGTCAACAGTTCAAATCCACGTGCCGTTAGATTACATCTTGAGAACCTGATCAAGGGAAAGGGATCAGTGAGAGAGGCAGAAGACGAAAGCGGCGGGTTTATCCTTGCGGCCGAGATGGAGGGAAGCAGCGCAAAGGAGCTGAACCGCTCTCTGCTTTCTGGGCTGAGACGAGTGGAAAGGAAGACGACGCTCCGAGCTGAATGGACTGCAAGAGACGTTGGCGTCACTGAAACGTACTTTGATTACGTGTTGAAGAAGAAAACGAAATCATAGAAGAAGCTGGACGCGGGAGTTGGGAAATTGGATATGATTGGAAACACTGGTCCGGACGAAAGTAAGCAGGCTCCAACCAGTAACAAACCGCTTTCTTCTCAGTCAGGACAGCAAGAAGGGGCGATTACCAGACGCTACGAATCGATAGCACTCGTTGTGGTGTTGATGGGCCTTATGATGACAGCCATAGACACCACAGCTGTAGTACTCGCGCTCCCAGTGATGACCGCAGATCTCAACTCGAACATCTTGAGCATGATCTGGGTGATAATGGCATACCTTCTTGTTCTGACAATATTTGGAACGCAGGTGGGCCGCCTCGGCGATATGTTCGGAAGAGTGCGAATGTACAATGTAGGTTTTGCAATATTCACTGTTGGCTCTCTTCTCTGCGGGCTGTCACAGACCGGCTCCCAGATTATCGATTTTAGAATCCTTCAGGGGCTTGGAGGGGCACTGGTCTTTTCAAACAGCGGGGCGATCATAGCCGATACTGTCCCTGAAGCTAGGAGGGGCCGAGCCTACGGACTGACAGGCATCGGCTACTCTGGCGGCGCGATCTTGGGTATCCTGGTCGGCGGTGCGCTGATCACCTTCCTCAACTGGCGCTACATCTTTTACATCAACGTCCCGATTGGAAGTGCCGCGGTACTGGTTAGCTACCTCGTCCTGAAGGAACGCTCGCCCCGAACGAGAAGGAAGCTTGACTTTTTTGGAATGGGTTTGCTCGGCGTGGGATTGTTCCTTATCCTTTATGCCCTAACTGAAATTACGGGATCCGGCGTGACTGGGTCGAGCGGCTTCGAACTTCTCGCGGGCGCTCTTACAATAACAGGATTTGTATTCTGGGAGAGGTTTTTCTCATCGCCGTTGCTCGACCTTTCGCTTTTGCGACAGCGAGTCCTGACGGCTTCCATTTTTGCTGCCTTCTTTCAGGCACTCGCGAGCTACGCAGTCCTCTTCCTGGTTATCATGTATCTTCAGGGCGTTCGGGGCCTCGCTCCATTCAATGCATCGATCCTACTGATCCCTGGCTATCTATTAGTGGCAGTTTTTGCCCCGTTTGCAGGACGCTTGTCAGATAAGTATGGAGCAAGATTGATCGCGTCGATAGGACTGGTGCTGATAGCAGCCGGGATCTTGACTTACGCGACGCTCGCGATTGATTCGCCGCTTTGGATTGTCGTCGTAGGATCAATATTCAATGGAGTTGGTCAGAGCTTCTTCTATCCATCCAACAACAGCTCGGTCATGGCAAGCTCGCCTCCAAAAGCTTTCGGCGTCACTTCAGGACTCTTGCGCACATTTTCCAACACCGGAATGGTGAGTAGTTTTGCGATCGCACTCTTGATAGCATCGTCTTCCATACCACGCCAGACGGCTTTCCAAATTTTCTTGGGCGTCAGTAAGTTATCCCAGAATCTGTCGGGCGCGTTTGTCACGGGTATGCATGCTGCTCTCTTGGTGTCAACTGCTCTAATCACTGTGGCTTTGATGCTTTCGATTCTCAGGGGAACTAATGCTACCATCGGCGCAGTCAAGAAGGATTGATCTAATCCTTTGGAATTCTTGGATAAATTCATAAGTAAGAAACTTCTTACAAATGCCAATGACACAGGAGATCAAGTTCAAGACGATCAGAGTCTCTGAAAAGGGACAAATTGCCATCCCGGTAGAAATCCAGCGCGAAATGGGGATAGAGAAAGGAGAAGAATTGCTGCTGATAAAAAAGGGGAATAGGATAATTCTGGAAAAGCCAAAAAAGTTCTCGCTCGGGTTGCAAGGCGAGTTTGCCGACCTAGAGCTCATTTCCGAATCCTCACTCAAGAAACTATGGAATAACAAGAACGACGAAATCTGGAATCAATATCTAAAGGCGAAGAAGAAGTGATCTCAAGAAGGGACATCGTCCTTTTGACATTCCCATTCTCGGATCTAAGTGGATCAAAGGTCAGGCCCGCGGTTGTCCTTTCGAATGACGAGCATAATGCGAAGTTCGAAGATTTTATAGCTGTTCCGATGACATCAAATCTGAAGAGCAAAGAGCATTCTATATTGCTGAAAAGCGCAGACCTCGAAAGCGGGAAACTGGTGGTCGACAGTAGGATCAGGAGCGACAAGGTATTCTGTGCAAGTAAGAAGCTTGTACGGATGAAAATCGGTAGAGTAAAGACCGAAGTTCATTCAGAAATTATTGCGGAATTATTGGCCATAATCAACTAAGTTTACTCCCTCCAGAATGGAGCCCTAGCTGGAATCAAATTAGGGGCTTTTGCAGATATTCCTATTTCTCAGGGAGCTAGGTGACGAGAAGATAAGCAGCTAATCTATGAACGCCGTGGAGCTTAACGTGTGGCATCGAGTCTTATTGCCACGAACTCTGAAGTTCTCTTTGACATGGACATTATCGTGATCATCGGGTTTGCACCAAGCGTCGTAGGGAATACTGAAGCGTCTGCAATGAACAGGTTTCTCACGCCCAGAAGCTCCCCTTCAACGCTTACAGCTGCAATAGACTCGTCAGACCCCATTCTGCATGATCCCATGATATGGGCACTGAATAACATGAGTCTATTTGGCGCAATGCCTCTTTTTTCTACAATGTCGTAGAAACTTTCAAGATCATTTTCCGAAAGCGTATTTTTTCCTTCCGGCGCTCTGACTTCGGCCAGATCGGAGTGAAGAGTCGAGAGACCAGATGCTCCAGCCGCCGCAAGTATCCTTCCAGTCTCTTTGATGCCTCGTATCATACTCCTTCTGTCTCTTTCTTCGAGCCTGTACTTCACAACTGCAGAGCCGTGCTTATCCACGTCAACGCTCCCAGTGCTCCACTCTTTCAGAAGAACAATGCTGGCAGTTGAGTGATTGAATCTTTCGCGCATGAAATCCTTGTGCCTTTTTCCATCGGGCCACGGAGAACTCAGCGCGAAGAGACCTGGATGAGCCGGAGCCGCCTCCATCCAGAAGCCATGTTTTGATCCGTCTAGGTCGAGATGCTTTGTAACGACCACAGTTTGCGGCGGGCCGTCCCACGCCCTAACCTCTTCCTCAAAAATCCCGGACACGGCAGTCGTCGGATGAAGCCTCAGATTTTTGCCGATGTTTTTCCCTCTGATTCCTGAATTCTGGATAAGTACGGGCGTCTTTATCGATCCGCACGACAGGACGACAACCTTCGCACGAATGCTGATGTTGAAGGATTTGCCATTACGGAAAGTTCTTGCTTCAACTCCCTTCGCTGCCCCTTCTTCCACAACTATACGGTCGACCTTTGTGTCGAAGAGAAACCGTGCCCCGTTCTTGAATGCCATCGGCAGATAATTCAAGATTGTCGACTGTTTGCACGAATAGACGCACCCGTACGTGCAATACGCGCATCTTTGTCTGCAATCAACGGCATTCCTCCAGATTCGCTCGAAATCTTGGCCTTCATGGTATCCGAGAGCCTGGCACCCTTTGAGCAGCGCCTCGTTGTTGAAGTTGAGCTGACTCTCGTCAAGGTTGACTTTCAGAAGTTTCCAGACCTCTTCGACAGTCGAATTGAATTCTTTTCCAGTGAGGTCAGCTATTCCAAATTCCTCTTCCCAATTTTTCAGAACGGCAGGTGGAGGCTTGATGCAAGTCATCCAGTTGACAGTTGTGCCTCCTCCAGCACCCCTTCCAGAGAGGAGAACAAACGAGAGATCCCTTGTCGCGGCAGTACCATAATCGTCAAAGAGTTTGTTCATCATGGTCAGCTCTCCCTGATCGAAAGAATCTGCCGTGGCATACGGCCCCACCTCTACAACTAGGACGTTGTTTCCTCTCTTGCTTAGTTCAAATGCCGCGACGCTTCCTCCAGCTCCAGAGCCCACAACACAGACGTCACATTCCAGAGTTTGATCTTTCTCTGGCACAATCGGAGTTATCTTGAGATTTTGTGGATGGCCTAGTCGAGTCTCAATTCGCGCTGCGGGATATCCTATTTCGCTCCAGTTCGGATTCGAGCCCTTGTTATCCGTAAGCGTGTAGAATAAGAAGCAGACAAGTCTCTTCAAAGCTTGAAAAGCCTGTCTTTTTGATCCTAGCGGGCTGTCTCTCCAGCTTTGGAGATATCTTGTTCTTTCCTCGAGCGTCGATGCACCGAATTTTGTTGGTCTGCCCGTCAAAATCAGGTTGTACATCCTGCTGTCGACGATGGACAGCAGTCTCAGAAACTGATCTCTTAGGGCAGGCTCAATCCGTGTCTCAATTATTTCGGCAAGCGCCTTGTCAACGCCGAGCTCCGTAGCAGAGCGTTCGTAGAAAGCCTTCGTCTGATCCGAACCAACATGAGCCACATTCACCTTCGGAACAATTGTATCACAGACTGCCCTTAAAGTGTCGAGCTCGCGATTCGTCAGAGTCATTGAGAATTCGAGCGCTTATGCCCTCGCTAAAAGGAAATGGAATCCAAGTTAACGTCCGTAGATTCCGATTTCATAGGAAATACAATCCTTGCACCTCAGGTCGAACCTGTCGCTCCTCTCGTTTAGCCTAAAGTATCCAACCTCGCCGACCTCTATCCTCTTACCGCATCTGGTGCACCTGTTAGCGCTTGACAACGCGACCGCTACAATATCTAGGCTCGCTACGAGATATACGGAATCGGCCTTACTGAAGTTGATTCTTGCATCTAATTTTTTGGACTAGAGTTCTCGGTCGTGCGTTGTGCTTGTGAGAAGTCTAACAAACATCTTGGCTTAAGAGTCTCATTGAATCAACAGAGCTCTTCACTTCATCTACCGACCCGGAGCTGAATCCTAGGACTGGTATTACACCTTCGGGAAACTTTGAAACTTTCTCAACTACTGATTCACGCGATCCGGTAAGGGATAACTCATTCAGCATTCTCTCGCTGACGGCGAGTTCGGAAGCCGTGCTCCCGCCTCGATGGTGAGCCTCCATTATTCTATTCAAATCGTCTTCATAGCCTAATCTCACAAGGTTCTTTGAGTAATAGCTCCCCATTGAGGTTACGTAGAACGCAATGTTCCTTGCTACTCGCTGATTTGCTTTGGAGATCTCCTCTTTTGAGGTTGAGACGAAAGTAGGGAGGTAGGTAAACAACCTTTTTCGTTGGTCCTGACTTTCTCCGTTCAACATCTCCATCGCATGGTTCAGTCTTGATATTGGATATTGGGCGAGTATAGCGCCCTCACAAATTGTTCCGGCAAGTTTCAAGTTTGCGTCTCCAATAGCACCGAGATATATCTCGAGATTTGACTCAACCGGTTTCGTATACAATCTGAATTTGGAAAGATTCTTCAGAACGTCCCCGCGGAATTCCACGTTCTCTCCCCTCGCAACCTTCCTGATGACTTGTACGTATTCCTCCGTTCTCTTCAGGGGTTTCGAGAAATCGTACCCGTGCCAGTTTTCTATGAGAGTCCTACCACTCGATCCAAGACCGAGCATGAACCGGCCTGGAGCAATCTGGTCCAGAGTTGCGCAACCCATTCCTATTAGGGCGGCGGAGCGCGAGTACACGTTTGCGATGCCTGTTCCGACGCGGATACTGGTCGTCTTACTCAGAATGTTCGAGATACTTGAGAAAGCTTCCAATCCCCAGGCTTCCGGGACCCAGAAATATCCAAATCCCAGCTTGTCAGCCTCCCTCGCAATAGCGGTCAACCGTTCGATGGTGCACCGCTGCCATGAAGCTGTTATGCCGAAATTTTCGAGCATGTCGCACCATATCTCCAGAAAATGCGCGCTGTTGATTAGTCTTTTTGGAGCAGAACCGATACGAATTTTTACTTTCTACGAAAGAATTGGTTGAAGGTGTTTTCATTTCCAGTGATCGATGTAAAGGTGGGCCAGAAAGCCACGTACGAACGGACGTTCACCACTAAAGACATCGAAACGTTTGCAGAGCTTTCTGGCGACAAGGGCACGCATCACATTCACCCGGATGCGCAGGGAAGGATAATGGTTCAGGGACTGCTAACAGCTAGCGTTCCTACCAAGCTCGGTGGAGATCTCAACTACATAGGGCGCGACTTTATTCTGGAATTTGCGAGACCGGTATTTGCTGGTGATACGATCAAGGCCGAGGCGGTTATAACAAAGGCTGACCCTGGCGAAGGCCATCTGAAAGTTGGAATCGAGTTTGTTTGCTACAACCAGCACGGAAAGGAAGTCCTACGCGGAAAGACCAGCGGCATTATTCGGCAATAATTTTTTCATTTGAACGATAATTCCAAGAACGCTTAACTATTCCCAGCATGATGAATTCTGCGATGCAAAATGACTATCAGCTGACCATCGGCGCGCTGCTCAAGCAAACAGAGTACAGGAGAAGTACCGGCGAGGTGGTTTATGGAAATACTCGCTACACTTGGTCCCAGCTTTTGGGCAGAGTGAATGCTTTGGCCGCGGGTCTGGAGGGCCTCGGCGTCAAGAAGGGGAGCAAGGTTGCTGTAGTAGATCTCGACACTAACAGATACTTGGAAGCTTACTTTGCCGTGCCTATGATGGGAGCAATTCTACACACAGTGAACATCAGGCTTCCGCCGGACCAGATCGCTTACACGATCGCCCATGCAGAAGACGACGTTGTCCTTATCGCGGATCAATTTCTACCGATGGCCGCAAAGATGGCATCGCAGCTAAGATCGGTCAAGGCGGTGATAACAATGAGCGACTCTGGAGTCGCGCCAAGTACCACGTTCCCAAACACAAAGTTCTATGATGATCTTGTGCGAAAGCAATCACGATATGATTTTCCATCCTTCAGCGAGGACACGCAGGCTACGCTATTCTACACGTCTGGGACAACTGGACTGCCCAAGGGCGTCTCCTTCACACACAGGCAGATAGTCCTACACACGATGGGTATAGCGGCGGGTTTGGGTGAAAGCGCCATCAAACTCAATTCCGCCGATGTCCTGATGCCGCTGGTACCGCTTTTCCACGTTCACGGGTGGGGCCTTCCTTACCTCGCCGGGATGTGGGGAATGAAGACTGTACTTGCAGGGCGTTACGATGCGAAAAACATCCTTACCCTGGTGCAACGCGAAGGTGTGACATTCTCCGACATGGTGCCGACGGTACTCAACATGGTAATCAACCATCCAGAGGTCTCAGAATATCGGGAGGCCCTCTCCAAATGGCGGGTCATAATAGGTGGGGCGGCGCTCCCCAAAGGTATCGCCCTAGCTGCAATGAGGTTGGGGATCAAGGTTATGACCGGTTATGGCTTGAGCGAAACCGCGCCCGTCCTGACACTCGGAACCCCTACCGACGAACTACGCGGGTTGCCAGAAGACGAGCTCTTAGACAAGGCGCTATTGAAAACCGGTGTTCCCGTTCCACTAGTTGAAGTTAGAGTGGT
>DATLTL010000105.1:0-4455 GCA_035533635.1 Nitrososphaerales archaeon | reverse complement strand
TCCCAGATACGTGCTCTGCTTTCAAGATGAAACAGGATATGTTGAGAAACGCGAAGACCCTTACTCATTTCGTCAAATCTTAACCGATTATGATCTCTACCTTTTTGGCGAAGGAACGCACAAGCAAATCTACCAAGCGCTTGGTGCCCACATGAAAAATGTGAACGGGGTAAATGGAGTGCTCTTTGCTGTTTGGGCCCCGAATGCCCGATCGGTAGCGCTTATCGGCGATTTCAACCATTGGCAGGTAGGAGAAAATCCCATGATGGTACGTGGCTCTTCCGGTGTCTGGGAGCTTTTTGTTCCCAGGCTAAAAGAATCTGAAGTCTACAAATTTGCCATCAAGACAAACACGGGTAAAATACTTCTCAAAACCGATCCGTACGCGTTCAGAACAGAAATCAGGCCGAGGACTGCTGCCATCGTCGCAAATCTCGATAGGCACGACTGGCATGATGACGATTGGATTTCAAAGAGAAATGCAACGAATCCACTTGATTTGCCGATATCGATATACGAATTGCATTTGGGTTCGTGGAAGCTAAAACCAGATGGATCGTATCTCTCTTACAAGGAAATCGCAGATGAGCTGGTGCCTTATCTTCAGAAGATGGGATTCTCACATGTCGAACTGCTTCCCGTTATGGAGCATCCGCTTGATGACTCGTGGGGATACCAAGTTGTCAACTATTACGCGCCGACTTCTCGATTCGGATCTCCCGAGGAGTTCATGTACTTTGTAGATATGTGCCATCGAGCGGGCATTGGTGTTATTTTGGATTGGGTTCCCGCTCATTTTCCTAAAGATGACTATGGACTTGCGCTTTTCGACGGGACACATCTTTACAATCACGTCGATCCCAAAATGGGTGAGCATCCTGATTGGGGAACTTTGATTTTTAACTATGGAAGGAATGAAGTAAAATCTTTCCTGATTTCCAATGCCGTGTTCTGGTTTGACAGGTACCATGTGGACGGCCTGCGCCTTGATGCCGTTGCGTCCATGTTGTATCTTGATTATTCCAGGAAAAGTGGCGAATGGATTCCCAACAAATATGGCGGGCGAGAAAATCTGGAAGCATTGGAATTTCTGAAGGAGACAAACGAGGCTGTACATTCTTCATACAAAAATAGCATAACCATCGCCGAAGAATCCACAGCTTGGCCGAAGGTAACCCATTCAGTCACTGAAGGTGGAATTGGATTTGACCTTAAATGGAACATGGGTTGGATGCATGACACGCTCGATTATTTTTCCACCGATCCAATATTTCGGAAACACCAGCAAGGAGGCCTAACATTCAGTCTACTCTACGCATTCAGTGAAAAGTTCGTTCTTGTTCTTTCTCACGACGAGGTAGTCCACGGAAAAAGATCTCTGTGGAATAAGATGCCCGGCGACAGTTGGAGAAAGTTCGCAAACCTTCGATTGTGTCTCGGGTACATGTACACACATCCAGGAAAGAAATTGCTGTTCATGGGAAGTGAATTTGCCCAAGAAAATGAATGGAATTTTCGAACTGGGCTGGATTGGAACCAAACCAAAAACGATGCAAATTCGAAATTTCAGAGATTTGTTCATGATATTAATGAGCTGTATCGAACAAAGAAAGCGCTGTATGAACTCGATTTCTCGTACGAGGGATTTGAATGGGTAGATTTCAAGGATGAGGATCAAAGTATCATCAGTTTTATCAGAAAGCCGAGGGATAACCGTGATTTCATTGTCACTGTTTGCAACATGACACCTGTACCGCGCTCTAATTATCGCGTTGGCGTGCCCGAGGAAGGCTTCTACAAGGAAATTCTGAACAGTGACGCCGCCGATTACGGCGGAAGCGGAATAGGCAATCTAGGTGGAGTTACCTCGGAGCAGGTTCCTTGGCACGGTAGGCCCTTCTCTCTGAAACTGAGCCTTCCTCCACTTGGCCTAGTTTTGTTTGAAATTCAAAGACCTGGATCGTAGTGGAACCCTAGAGTGAATTGATATCATGCCAAAAGGAACTCAGCATGTTAGGCGTAGAGAGAACAATCAGTCAAGAATCTCTGCTCCGAAACAAGTCCAAAGAGATTCGGATTTTATTTCGATACTGAATCTTTCTCCACAAATTGATTGTGGCCGCTACCCCGTGAAGAGAGTTATTAATGAGTCACTGCGCGTAAGCGCAGATGTTCTAAAACCTGGCCATGGTTCAGTTCTTGCTCGAATGTGCCATAAGAAAAGAGAAGAAACCAATTGGGTCCAAACGGAAATGGCGTACGACTTGGATAATGATAGATGGTTTGCAACGTTTCCACTCAAGGAATTAGGCACTTATGAATATTTTGTGGAAGCATGGATTGATAATTATTCGTCAAAGCTCGAAGATTTGAAAAAATGGACTGCAGCTGGAGAGAATGTTTCAGCTGATCTGGAAGAATTAATGGATCTAATAAAGCGCGCGACAACAAACTCAACGATGAAAGAAAGAGAAGGTCTGTCTAGTTTTTTGAAAAAGATCCAAATTTCAAAGGACATTGAAAATACTTTGATATTGCTTTCAGATCCGGAGTTTTCTAGGATCGTCATCAATAACATCGACAAGCAACGCCATACCAAAACAAGCGTGTTTCGAGTAATAGTTGACCGAGAAATAGCTAGTTTTTCGACTTGGTACGAAATGTTTCCGCGATCGCAAGGGAAAAGGCTCGGCGCCAGTGCCTCATTCAAAGATTGTGAGAGCAGACTAGGAGATATTCGAGCTATGGGATTCGATGTGATCTATCTTCCGCCAATACATCCCATCGGGCACACAAACCGGCGAGGTCCAAACAATACTCCCAGTAAAAGCGCTTCCGACCCCGGGAGTCCCTGGGCGGTCGGCGACGAACGCGGTGGTCACTTTTCAATCGATCCCGAATTAGGGTCTATGGAAGATTTTCTTCACCTTGTCAAAGCAGCCCATGAAGGAGGTCTTGAGATAGCTCTCGATCTAGCCTACCAGTGTTCTCCTGATCATCCATACGTAAAGGAGCATCCGGAATGGTTCTATCACAGGAAAGACGGGACTATCCGGTACGCCGAGAATCCACCCAAGAAATACTACGACCTTTATCCGTTCTATTTTCAGAATTCCAACTGGAAAGAGCTTTGGAATGAACTATTGAAGATTGCAATGTACTGGGCAGAAAAGGGGATTCGAATTTTTCGAGTTGACAACCCACACACCAAACCAATAGGATTCTGGGAATGGTTGATAGTTAATGTGAAGGCAAAGTACCCTGACGCTATATTTCTTGCCGAGGCTTTCACCCGCCCTAAGAGCATGAAGTTACTTGCAAAGATAGGTTTCACACAATCATATACTTACTTTACGTGGAAAAATACAAAGAAAGAGCTCTCAGAGTTCTTGAACGAATTCATATTATCCGATGCAGTCGAATATTACCGGGGCAATTTCTTTGCAAATACACCAGACATTTTGAGTGAATACTTGCAAAAAGGTGGGAGATCAGCTTTCAAAATCAGACTCCTTCTTGCGGCTACTCTTTCTTCAATTTATGGAATTTACAACGGTTTTGAACTGTGTGAAAACCAAGCACTCGCTCCGGACTCCGAAGAATATATGAACTCAGAGAAGTACGAATACAAGATTCGGAACTGGAACACTCCAAATAACATCAAAGACTACATCTCGAAAGTGAACGCTATTCGAGAGCAAAATGTTGCTCTTCACTACACCAATAATCTGAAATTACTAGAATGCGACAGCGAAGATATTTTCTTCTTTGGGAAGTGGACGCAAGATAGATCTAACATAATTCTTGTTGCCGTAAACCTTGATCCATTTGCGACACACCACTGTACTGTCAAAGTGCCGATTGAGGAACTGTTGATCGACCCTTCAAAGCCTTACAAAGTAAAAGACCTTCTCACAGGTAACGAGTACGAATGGCGCGGTGAGTTTAATTATGTGAAGCTCGATCCGAGTATTGAACCTGCGCATATACTACTTATTACAAACAAATAATTTTGTATGAGCATATTTTTATCACAAATTCTAAAAAATGCCATGTAAGATTACTAGAGACCTTCCGTCCACGTTAATTATCTGACCGCTCTTGATTCGTCTTTCGCCTTGGTTCGATTCCTTTGAATTTGTATGCAGGAGAACCTTCCATTCTTCTCCTGTTCGAGGGAGGTGGAAGGGGACAGAACTCGAGTCAGCGTTCAAGAGTATGAGCAATGTTTCATCGGCAATCCTGTTGCCCTCATTGTTCAGTTCATCCATGGCGTTGCCCGAAAGAATCATCCCAATCGTGCGGATTTTTGCATCATTCCAGGCGTGTTCAGTCATCTCGTGCCCATTCGGTTGAAGCCAGGTTATGTCCTTGGATGCCCCAAATAATTTCTTGTCCACAAGGAACTTTTTCCTTCTTAGTACAGGATGGCGCTTGCGCAAATCGATTATTTGT
>DATLTL010000104.1:0-2695 GCA_035533635.1 Nitrososphaerales archaeon | reverse complement strand
ACAAATACATAACTGGCAAAAACCTCAAGATTGTGAAAGGGAAGAAACTAATCCAAGAATGGAGGACGACTGATTGGCAAGACAAATCAACGCCTTCATCGATTCTTGAGATTTCCCTAAAACCAACAACCAAGGGAACCAAACTAACACTAATGCAGTCCAAGATTCCATCCAAGGAAATGGCGAGAGACTATGACAAAGGTTGGCACACTGCTTATTGGAGCCCAATGAAGACGTATTTCGAGAACAAAAAGAAAACTAAATCTTAGAACTCCTTTCATCGAGAGAGAAATTCTGACAGATACCTGTTGAATTCCACAGTGCTCTCAATGTTACTCATGTGCGCGGCATTTGGGATAACATGAATCTCCGAACTGGAGATCTTAGAATCCATGAGTTCTGACAGCTTGGGTGGAGTGATTTTGTCTTGCTCACCCACCAAGATAAGTGTCGGAACTTTGATAAGATCAAGCGAGTCCGCTGTGTCAGTTCGTGCGGCTAGCGCAAGTAGCGTCCCACAGATTCCCATTTCAGAGTTGGATTCGATCAGTCGGCTGATGGCTTCCACTTTGTCTGGTCTCGACTTTAAACTCTCAGGAGTGAAAATCGCCTTCACGAAGCCTTCAGCGAATGCTTTGACGCCGTTAGTTTTTACTGATTTCATGTTTGCAGCTCGGTGTATCTTAACCTCATTTGAATCCGCTTGTGGACCAGTGTCGCACAGTATCAGAGAAGAAACGCGGTCCGGATTTCTCTCGATCGCTCTAAGGGCTATGTAACCTCCCATGGAGAGACCACAGATGGTCGCCTTTGGAATCTTCAGATAATCTAGCAGCGCAATCAAATCATCGACGAAGAATTCGATCGTATACTGGCCATCACCATCGTCGCTGTTTCCGTGTCCACGAATGTCGTAAGCAATCACACGATAATTCTCCTTTAGAAAGTCGATCTGCGGGTTCCACATCTCAAGGCTGAAAGGGAATCCGTGAATTAGTACAATTGGTGGTTTTTGGGAATTTGCGCCGACGTCAATGTAATTAAGATTTATTCCGTTGATTAGTGCTTCCAAGAGAAATCGCAATTATATTAGAAGTACTCATGCTTAACCTTTCAGAAATGCGCATTTTTCTGGATTCTGAAAGCATAAGTAATCTCCTCATGAATTGGCTACAAAATGGCAAGTTCAGATCTCCAAGCTTACATTATTATTATCGCAATTGTCATAATTTCGGTCCCATTTGTGGTGTACTGGCTGAGGGGTTTCAAACATCGATAGGCATGAAGAGAATTTGAAATAATATTATTTGCATCTAGAAACCGTTTTTCCGGCAGAGCGAATTTCTTGATAGTCGGGGCGCACGCAATTGCTGACATTTCAGGGTTCCTTGCGCTGATCTTCATTACGGCAACGGCGGTCTTGATGTTTGCGAAAAAACGAATTCTCAATCATACTACGAAACAAGATCTTGTTAACAAAATCCACATAGCTGTAGCAGTCCTCGGCGGCGGATTCTTGCTCCTTCACGGAGATTATTTCATACACGCACCGCTGACAAACTTTGGAATACTGCTGGGATACATTTCAACCGGAATTGCACTGGTAGTCTGGTTTACCGGCTTTTCGTTTCTTGAAAGGCTTCGGTATTCACTGCTCTATCACGGGTCACTTTCGCTTTTCGCAATCGCACTCATGATACTCCACTCAGTCAATCTGGGATTCAACATCCCGTTGTATCTCTCTGAGATACTCTTAGCGGTTACCGCGATAGCAGTCTTCGCCAGAGCTTCGCAACACATAATCAAAATCGTAAAGTGAAACTTGAATTGCAGAGAGGAGAGTTGATCTGGCGAGTTGTTTCTACTTCAGTTTTCATAATCGCTGGAATAATTACAGTTTTCCTACTAATCAAGATGATTGGTTCGTTCGTCGGCTAATGATCATGCTGGAACCATGAAATTCGAAGCGCAACTGAAAATTACTTTAGAATCTGCTGTAGCTGCGCTTTGAATTATCGCCAAGTTTCAGAGCCACTGTCTTGCTTATCTTGTCAAAGGCGGTGACGATTTTTCCCATTGCATAGAGAGGATCGGATTCAGCAACTGAAATCTTGTCGCTTCCTATTGTTACATCGTCCACCTTGAGCGGAACAGTGAGGCCAAGTATATTCGCGAGTTCTTGCACAGCCTTTGCATAGGTAGAATTCGCTCGATACTTGAAACTGATGCTCGCACCGCTGATCATGGGCTTTGGATCTAGTGGTACTATGAGTTGTTTCTCAGATAGGGCTGCCACAATTTTCGTATTTTCCTCAGCTATTATCTTTGACAAGGCATCCCTCTTTTCAGTGATCTGCTTCAACTTTTCCGCTATCTTGGGCTCGTCCCAATCCATTCCTATCAAGGCGTAGAACTTTTTCTCGCCGGCCGACTTGCGCGGGAGTTCTCGAAGATCGAGCTCAAGACGATTAATGTCTTCCTGCAGCGAGCTAAATGCCTTCTGCTGCTCGAGCAGCTGCGAAGCGATTACTTCGAGTTCGGAAAGTTCCAAAATTGTTCTTCCTACGCTAGGTGACCGGTTATGTCAAGTACAGCTTGCTTAAACTCTTCTTGCCCTAGGCCCTTCCGCCCGTACTCGTCCTTGTACGAGTCCCAAACGTCTTCAGCCTCTTTCACATACGGCAAAAGATGCTTA
>DATLTL010000103.1:0-5003 GCA_035533635.1 Nitrososphaerales archaeon | reverse complement strand
ACATCGAATTCGACATCAACCACTTGCTGCTGAGATTCCTGTCTATTCTGGGAGTTATTGAAATGTCCGCTATTTTCTGTGCTCATTTTGGATGATTCGGCCGGCCAAATTGGCCTAGGCCGATTTAATCCTAGCTATGCGTCAAGTACTGTTGACAGGTTGCAAGCACGATTTTCAGGCCTGAGTTAATTCCGTTGTACCCACAATTGCACTCTCATGACTATGATCTGGTCAATATTCGTTGATGAAACGCGCGGGCTCAGGCCAGCAAATCTGGCAAAGGCCATGCAGGGGAAACCGTCAATCACGAGTTATGCCGCAATGCTGATGATTTTCGAGATCATTGGCCTGCGCCGGGTCTGTTTATGAAATAATTAGAAAGCAAAATCAAAGCTCCACCGGCAGCTTGAACCAGGCTGGGAGTAGATATCAGCAGCACAACGCTCAGAATGGCGGAGGAAATAGGCTCTATCAGCAGTATGACACCGGCTTGCAGAGCCTGAACTTTCTCGATGCCAGAATAGAAGAGAAGATCTGGAATCATTCCGGCCACAATCGCAAATGCAAACAACGGGAAAATGTTCTGAATGATGGCCCCTGGGTTCGCCAAAAACACGTGCGCACCCGTGGTTAGTGTTGCTAGCGAAATCACGGTGACTACAATCAGAGTGCTTCCTCTGACCGCGAAGACTAACTCTGTGGGCTTTTGAAAAACATCCAACCTCCCCTTCTTTCCCAAGATTATCCAAAGCGAAAGAAAGACGGCTCCTATTAGGGCGGCGATTTCACCATAAAAGTTACTTGCGTTAGATCCGAGTTCACCCAGAAGTGTTACCGGATCGGTGATGAGAAAAACGCCGATGAGCGCAAGTACAATGACTCCGATTCGACTTTTGGTTACTTTCTCGGAGAAGAAGACCTTTCCGAAAATTATGGTCCAGACCGGCTGGGTGTAGAGCAAGAAGGCGCTAATCGCAGGCGCGACACCCAGCTTCACGCTTTCGAATAGCAGCAGTACGAGCCCGCTGTTGGCAAGAGAATAAGCTGTAAGATACCTCCACGAATCGCGCATTCGCAGGAAGAAATCCTTCTTTGTCACAAAAGGCAGTAGAGGTATGAGTGACAGCACGAGAAAGAAGAACGAAATGTCGAGTGCGGACAAGCCAGTCCGCGACAACAGGCTCCCACCGACGGTTATTGCACCGTAGAGTATCCCAGCACTCGCGATCAGAATGCGCCCATCATTTTTCATAGATTTTTCATCGGCAATGAGTTTTCAAGAGGAGTTGACTCTCACGAAAGTCAGATGAGGCGCCATCTATATGCAATGATGGCGCGGCCTGGGTTTTCTGCCAGTCCAGAGAGGGGAGCTGAGGTCTCTACTCTGGTGGTATCTCTTTGTAAGCTAGAGAGATATCGATACCTTTCTTCAGATGGTATCTTCGTGAGGCCAGATATATTACAACTCCGGCGACAAAGGAGCCCAAGACGTAAAGATACACAAAGTCATATCCTGGGATACCGAATGATGTCGTCGCAGTGCCCCAAATCGTAGGATTTGCAAAGAACTGATATGTGATATACATGAAGACAAGGGCCATCAAGATTCCAGAAACCACCAAGGTTATTCTGGATCCTCCCTTTTCCTTTCTTACACCATATACTGCCCCAGCCAATCCCACGAAAATGAAATAGATCATGGCAGCAACAACTCCAGCCAAGAGCGCGCTCAACCCCCCATAGAAGTAGGATGCCAGCCCGATTAGCGCAATCGTGATTATCAAGTCAATGAGGTGGGCGATTATCGGAGAACGGAATCTCGGACTGACATACGACATTCTTTCTGGGAGGAATCTGTCAAACGATTGAGCGAAAAGATATCTCGATATTACAATTATTCCGTAAGCCAAAATGGCGATATCCCAAAGGATCCAGCCTATGCCTATGATCCAAGCCAGTGCAGGCGAGCTGGACACGCCCATCGCGAGCGTCCAGAAATTGAAAGTGTAATTAAAAACCAAGGTGGGGTTGCTTAGCGCCCCGTTGATGAAGTTGTAACCGCCCACGTAGTACAGTGTGGCGAACCCAGATGTGACCAGAACGAGCGCGATTACAGCAGAAATTGGAACGTTCCATCGTATTGCACTCTTACCCTTAATTTCCGACGCCACCGCTGGCGCCGCGTTCAGCCAGGGGTAAACGAAAATTGCAAAGAAAGGCAAGAGAAATATCGTGTTCGCGAAATTGAAAGTAGATCCAGTGTAGGAGGATGCCACCGCGGAATAGGTGAGATTTGCATTGCCTAGCGAAGACATGTAATTCTCCACTCCAGTGCGTCCCGCCGACAGAAGTGTTCCGATAGCAAGGACAATGCAGAGAACGCCGATTAGCGAAAAGATCGTGACTACTCTGTAACCCATTTTCGGCTTTAGAATATTCACTGCAATCAAAACGGCAAATATCGCGGCGGCGATTGCAAACTGGTAGCCGGAATTTCCACCTATGTTAGTTGGCAGAGCAAGCGACAGAAAATTACCATTCCCCTCTGCGACCGCGACTGCCCCGATTGCATTAACAGCTGCCAGCGCAATCAAAGCAAGGTACGCGAGCGTCTCCATTGTGTATCCCATAAATGAAATAGAGCTGCCGAACAGACCTCCAAAAGTTCGAGATACCCAAACATAGTCGCCTCCAGTTCTTGGAAGTGCCCTTGTCATCTTTGTGTAAACAATTATCTGTGGAATGCTCACCGCAAAAGCTATCAGTGAACCGTAAACAAGATTGACTCCAGTCATACCTGCTGGAAAGGCCACAAATATGTAGGCAATTAGCCCAAGCGCGCCTCCAATCGACATGTTGCTGATGTTTAATCCGATAGTGTCGAGGAAAGAAACATTCTTCACAAGGCCTGTAGAATCTCTGACGAAGACCTTCGATTTCTGTTCCGTCATGATGGCTGGCATTCTTGAACAGTTTGTATAAATTCTTTGTGAGAACGGTCGAATAAATTTACATAGAAACGTGAAAGAATACTACATGAAGTTGCAGGCCAAGCACAGAATATTTTTCGTGACAGACATTCACGGTTCGGACAGGTGCTTTCGCAAGTTCATCAATGCCGCCAAGTTCTACAAGGCCGAAACACTCATCCTCGGTGGCGACATTACTGGAAAGGTGATGATCCCTGTCGTCGATCAGGGGAATGGCAAATGGGTCGCCGATTACCTTGGCGAGCGAAAGGAATTCAACAAAGAGGAGAAGATAACCGAATTCGGGAAAAACCTCGCAGAAGGGGGAATCTATACCATAACGCTCACAAAATCAGAGTATGAGGAAATGCAGTCAAAGAAGGATCGCGTCGATGAGGCTTTCTCTAGATCGATGCGAAGTTCTCTGGAGCGCTGGCTGGACCTAGCATCTGAACGGCTCAAGGAAACTGGAGCCAAGTGCTACATCTCGATTGGGAATGATGACGACATTGTTGTTGATGAAGTCTTGAGCAATCATGCTTCTGAGAACGTCATATTTTGCGAAGAAAAAATTGTCCGAATCGCTGGGCACGAGATGATCTCGTTGGGGACAAGCAACAGGACGCCATGGAACAGCCCGCGCGAGGCTGACGAACCCGTCCTGAAAAAGAAGCTCGACGAAATGGCTTCGAAGCTCGAACGACCTGAGAATTCGATTTTCAGCGTTCACGTTCCGCCGTTTGACTCTGGAATAGATGTTGCCCCAAAATTGGACGAGAATTTCAAAGCTGTAATGAGGGGTGGGCACCCTGTGATGATTCCTGTTGGGAGCACAGCGGTGAGAGAAGCAATCCAGCAGTATCAGCCGCTGCTAGGACTGCACGGACACATTCATGAATCTAGAGGAGTTTACAAATTGGGAAGAACAGTTTGCATCAACCCAGGCAGCGAGTATGCGCAAGGAATACTTAGGGGAACTCTAGTTGATCTAGAAGAGAAGAAGTTAGCCGACTATCTTCTTGTGAGTGGATGAAGGAGGAATTGAACATTGGAAGTTGTAAAGGAATTGAAGATTGACAAGAAACTGCCGCAAGCAGAAGTATTCTTGGAAGCAGAGAATATCCTTCGCTCGGCCGCAGAAAGGAAAGTGATCCTCCGTTTGCTTGGAGGTGTAGGCGTCTGGTTTGTTGCGCCTTCGGCGTCAAAAGTTGGTTTTGCGCGAACGTACAACGACATTGATTTCGTCGGACTCAGGAAACAATCCCACAAGATCGAGAAATTATTCTCAGACATGGGATACAAGCCGCGGGAGATGTTCAACAAGTTGCAAGGGGACACGAGGCTAATGTTCACGAACGGGCAAAATGGCAGAAGGATAGACATCTTTCTAGATAAATTCATAATGTGCCACGAATTTGATTTGAAGGATAGACTCGAGCTTTCAGAAAAATCGTTGCCACCTGCGGACTTGCTTCTGACGAAGCTCCAAGTAGTCGAGATAACCAAAAAGGACATTCTCGATGCCGTCACGCTACTGGTAGATCTGCCGATATCCGACAAACCTTCGGAAATAGAAAAGAAGAGAATTCTCTACTATACTTCCGCGGACTGGGGAATCTACAAGACGATTACGATAAACCTGGAAAAGATCAAGACAAGCCTTCCAGGGCTGGCTCTTCCGGAAAATGAGTCGAGCTCAATTCTTGAAAGGATTGACGAACTCATCAAAGCGATAGAGGAATCGCCAAAGACCTTTGGATGGAAAATGCGCGCCAAGGTCGGCGAGAAAGTCAAGTGGTATGAGCTTCCGGAACCAACCTGACATTTGAGTATCCAAATAGTCGCTTTTTTAAAGTATGTTTAAATATAAACATACACACAACTGAATCCCGGGCAGCACATGACCAAAACGTTGACGATAAGAGACGAGGTGTACACGAAACTTGTCTCAGTCAAAGGAAAAGACGAAAGCTTTAGCGAGCTTTTCGAGAGACTCGTGGAAGGCCAATCTCCATCCGAGATTTTGAAAGCTCT
>DATLTL010000102.1:0-3134 GCA_035533635.1 Nitrososphaerales archaeon | reverse complement strand
ACTTCTTCGAGTGCCTTGACTACTAGCCTGTCCCCGATTATGTTTCTGGCATCTTCCAGTCCGACCTTCTGAGCGAGCCCCTTGTCCTCAACTGCTTGAAGAAGCTGTCTTGTCGCCAAGAAGTAGACCTTGTCCGCTTCGACATCCATCTCCAAGACCTGCTTTGCGTACTCGATTTTTTCTTCTATCAGTGCCTTGACGGCGAGATCTCTCATCGAATCGACAATAAGATTGAGCCTTGAAATCAAGCCGTCTATCGGGAATTTGGATGGGTCTAGGAAGCTCTGGACGACGACCTTGTTCATTTCCTCGGCAACTATCCCAACTCCAATCAATTCGTTTAGCGTCTTTCTGATAATCTCTGGTTGTTCTTGGCTGAATTCGCTTCGTGTCGTTCGGATCTCGATCGTTTCATGTCCTGCGATGTAGGCACCAATGATAAGCCGACCTAGGAGTTTTTCATCAACTTTCTCCGCATGGATGATGCATCTGGATTTTGTCTTGAGTATCTTGAGAGAGGGATGAACGAGAAGTCTTCCTTGGTCATCTGATGTTATGTTTACAGTGTCGCCTCGCTTCAAATTCATCTGGGTAACCCAATCTCGAGGGAGAGAGACCATCAAAGTTGAGTAACCTAGTTTCTGCAAGCGTCTTTGTTCGAGCAAATCGAAATTTCCGACCGTTTATAATATTTAAACTAGCTTATACAAATAGTATTGGAATAAGCTTTCCCCAGACTTTATACGACAAATATACTAGGTACCATCTAATAGTATTTGATATTGCCCAGAGACAAAGAATTTGCAGGTATCGCAATACTTATAGCTGCAGCTATCGTGGTTAGCGGATTACTCGGATTTTACGTCGAGAGTTTAACAATTACTCCAGGGTCCACTACTACTGTGACTTCTAGTACCCAGTCAAATGTGGTCAATTTGGACGTTGTTCCAGACTATGGTGGATCAGGTTATGACGCATTCGTACTTGCCGCGAATTTAAACGGTGCAGTTCCTACTCCTGGTTCAAACACGACGGCCCCAGGTGCGAATGACAACAACATTACGGTTTCATCTGGCACGCTAGTTACATTTGTTCTGACATCAATCGACACCGCAGTGCTCCAAAACTTCAGCGGCCTCGTTGCAACTCCATTTACTGTGTACAACGATACCGCCAGTGGCGTAATTTCCTCACAGTACAAAGTTGGGCAGTCTGTGACAACGATGCAAATGGGGCACACATTCACGATATCAAAGTTGGGTGTCAACGTTCCAATCCCGCCAGACACCATCGTGAGCTTCGGGCTCACTTTCTCAACTCCAGGAGTCTACATGTACAATTGCTTGACACCATGCGGTCCTGGTATGGGAATCGCGGGCTACATGAACGGGTACATAATTGTGAAGTAGTCTCATCTCCATCCTCAATATCATTCTGTAACGTCTTTGAGATAGTGTAATTTGAAGTTGGAACCTTTTAACTCTCTTAACGAATTATGTTGACTGTTTCCTTTAACCTATGGTTCTAGTTTTTCAACTATTACCAGTGGCGACTATGGACGCAGAGAAGAACAAGAAGCTTCAGCAATACGCTGTAGTTCTCACTGAGAAAGCTGAAGGAGAGGAAAAAAGTGGAAAGCATGACGAAGCCATAAAACACTACTTGAAGCTCGTAGATGTTTTCCTGGTGTTAGCTGCGGAAGCTCAGGATCACAATACATGGCTCCAGTACATTCGTCAAGCAGAGGCATACCAAAGCAGGACAAGAGCTTTGGTTCCAAAAGACCAGCGGGATCCTGGATCAAGAAATAATGTTGATAGCCAGCGAGAATCGCCAGATGGTTCTCAGAGTAGCGAAAATGTACAAAGCAAGCTAAATCCTTTGAGAAAAATGTTGAAACCGTTTCAAAGAAATGAGGAAGAATCCATTGGCGTTGCCCCGAAAGGTCTCCCGCAGCAGCATAGATCACAGATGCAATCCATGATTCCAACCCAACAACCTCCTAGATTGTCCACAAACATTCCTGTTGAAAACGGTATATCACCAGAAGTTTACCAAAGAGTCTTGTCAGAGAATAAAATCCTGCGTGACAAGATCTCAGCGATGACGAAAGAGGTTGAAGAGCGCATTGCGACCCTGGAAAGAACGAACAAGGATACGGAACAGAAGATTTCAGAAATGGTTCCACGTGCCGATTATGATGCGCTACAATCGGAATTCTACAATTCGGTTCCAAAAATCGAATATGAGCGTGTTAAGGCGGAGCTTCTCAATTCTGTTCCAAAGGCACACTATGACGATCTGTTGAATCGGATTGCAGACATGGTGCCGAAGGAAATCTACTTGGATGCCGAGAGACGGACTATGGAGCTCGAAAGCACTATCAAGAACTCGACTCCGAATAAGGTGATCGAGGATCTAGCTAGTGAAATCTCGCTGCTCGGTTTGCTGTCCGAGGTTCCGCTTTCAAAACCCGAAAAGACCGGAGATAGCGAAAGCCAAGAAATCGCGTCGACCCGATAGTATAGATTGCGCGAGCTGCATTCTTCACTAAAATCTTCATTGGGAAGTTATTTTCTTAGCCGATCAAAATACTGCTTTCGGAATTTCGCGACTTTCGGTGCAACCACAATCTGGCAGTACCCTTGACCTGGATTGTTCTTGAAATAGCTTTGATGAAATGATTCGGCCTTGTAAAATTTCTCCAGTGGGGCTAGTTGCGTGACAATGGGTTTTTCCCAGATTTTGCTCTTGGTTATTTCTTTGAATACCTCTTCGGCGATTTTCTTCTGCAGGTCGTCGTGATAGAAGATCACTGAACGGTATTGCGTTCCAACATCGGCACCCTGCCGGTTCAAAGTTGTTGGATCGTGAATCGAAAAGAAGACCTGTAGAATTTCTCTGTAGGAAACAATTTTTGGGTCAAAAGTAATTTGGACAACTTCAGCGTGCCCAGTTTCATCTGTGCACACATCTTCATAGGAGGGATTTGTGACGCTTCCACCCGAGTAACCAGATTCAGCCTTTGTAACACCCTTCAGTTCAGAGAATATTGCTTCTAGGCACCAGAAGCAGCCTCCGCCTAAAGTCGCGACCCCAACAAGTTCACTCGTTTTGCTCATGAAAGAAATATG
>DATLTL010000101.1:0-2909 GCA_035533635.1 Nitrososphaerales archaeon | reverse complement strand
AGTTGTTCTTGATAGGCGCTCTCTCCATTCAGTGGGCTCGTCAGGAGGCTCCTCGCATATTCCACAGTCCAAGTATTTGTCGTGGGATCATAAACGCCCTTTGACTGCACTTCAAACGGATTCATCAACCCTGAGACTGATGTAATGCTCGAGAGATTGTTTGTTTCCAATGCCGGATTATTCACGTATAGGAACTGTGATGAGCCTGGCATTCCTCCGATCTGATAGAAGGCGGATGCGTTGGCGTAACCGTCAATCGCATATGAAGCACGTGGTGTAAGGCCGAAAGAGCTAGTGCTAAGCGCAGTCCCATTTGGATAAGACAAACCTGGGTAGTTTGCATCACTTGTCGAGTTGTCTGTCGGGTTGCTGGACCAGAGCCATAGTTCCGATTGGCCACCAGAGCCCGTGCCGAGGGCACCGGCAGTACCCATCACCATCTTGGGCTTGTAAGATACAGCGTACCATCCATCAGTGTTGCCACCTGGCGTCATGCCAAGCAGTACCGTTGATTGCTCGGGATAGATGTAGTTTGAACCAGTTGCAAGAGGAAGCGTCCCGATATCCTGCGGGTAGAGATTTTGGAAGCATGATGAGAATTGGCTAGTGCAACTCATATTCTGGTATGCTGGGGTCACTAAGCCGTTAGGATAAGCAGTGTCATTAACATAGAAATTCAAAGGCGAAGAGTAACTAGGGCCGTTCCCGTAATTTGAAAACTTCAGCTTAATCAAAAGTTCGGGAGAGGCTGTTGCATTTGTCCATGCAATTTGAACCCCTACCGTGCCGGTAGCCCCAGACGGAGGATAGTTCGATGATGGTATCAACGGAACCGTGGTGGATGGAACGCTCTGCCAAAATGATTCAGATCCTGGAGTGGCAAGATTTGGAACACCGTTGACTTTGGAAACGTAGAATGTGTTGATTTGGGACGACTCTGAATTAATCAGGAAGGATGCTGTGAAAAAGATCAGCGTCAGCGAGAGAACAAGAGCTACTCCGACGAAAAAATACTTTGTAGTTAGTCGCATATCGACGAAATGGGCAATCAATCATATGTATTTAAATTTTCAATTTTGGAGGAGCGGGATGCTGAATTGCAGTCAAACCGTTCAAACTAACTCGTTGGAAACAGATTGCTGCTCATATTCTCATCTTGTAATTTAAAATGAAGAAAGCAACGAAACCCGTCAAAACTATGACAGCGAAACTAACAGGCAGGTAGTATTGGCCCGGTAGGTGACCATAGGCTATCCAAAGTAAGGCGCCCATGACTATGGTCAAATTGAGTAAGACGCCAAAATAACCATAAAAATGGAGTCTTTTCTTCGAGCTAGTTTTGGATTGAATCAAGATCGTGTGCATTGTAAGCCCCTCGCGCAAGTTTAAATATTTGTCCGTCTAGGATTTTTTGTCAATATTGATCTCCATATTACTTGGTATACCCGCCCCCACTTTCAACGAGTTCGGTCTTTGGTATTTCGTTTTCGGACTGTTTGTCGCATTGGGCTTTGTAATGCTTGGTTTTATTTTGCTCGCAGATCCAGATCCCCAATATGACACTGATTCTATCAAAGATGTCTATGAGGATCAGGTCAAGAAACTAGCATAGTTTTTTGCCAAAATTGACTTGGACATTCGACGATCGACGGTAGAATTTCTTTAAGACGCTGCATCCAAAATACGTCGATCTCTCGCCCTTACTTTGCGCTTTTATCCACGGCGACTTGTTTTCGCCCTTTTCTTGAATAATACTTTACAACTCCATAGAAGAGCAAGCCGGCAGCGCCCCATCCTACTACGAATATGATGATGAACGGAGCTTCTGCCTGTATTGGTTGTTGTGTGCTCAAAGGTGTAGCAATGTTAGTTTGTATCAGCTGGAAATAAGAAGCTGCTTCCACCATCTGCAAAGCAAGACCCGATGAACGATCAAACCAGAAATCAAGAATCGTTCCATTGACGTTTTGTCCCTGAAACTCTGTAGCGTTAAATTTTCCAGCAGGGACCTGTAGCTGGGAATCCCCCACAAACTTGCACGAAATATTCTGAAACACAATATTTTGAGATGTGAGATTCTGTGGCAGAACCGCTGGTAGAAATCTTGGATTTGAGATAAAGTCAGTCAAGTTTTCAGTTACTACAGTAGGAGTTGTGCTGACCTCTGTGCCCATCGAAAGGTTCGCGTTCACCATCAAGCTCATTGTATTGTTCTGAAACACATCTTCCACGTAGTAAGAAATGTTGGCCGAAACCCCGCTCATGTATGGAATAAAACCTCCGTTTCCAGAATAGAATGCATAACCTCCTGCTTTGGCGTACGGTGGGAAGTTTGAGCCAGAACTGGCAGCAGTATTGAAGAACAAAGGGGCAAGGATCCCGAAGGCAATAATCAAAGCTGCTGTAAAGAAGACTAGACTCCGCACTTTACTTCTGCCCTAGTTATTGAACGCGAAAGATCTGTTGCGACGGACTTCTATCGGTGATTAAGAAGAGGACACTGCCTTCTTCTTAATTTCTTCTGGAGTTGTTAGTGCTGCGACAAGAAACTGACCAAACAGGAATATGCATGCTATCGTGGAGATGTATGCAACATCTGGTACCAGAGTATATCTGTCGGCGGGAAAAACTTGATACGCATAGAATATGGGAAACATTCCTCCAACATAAAAAATAGCAGCAATCATGTAGATGTACTCTTTTAAGCCGCCGTATCCTGTCATTTTCTATTTCTGCTCCTAATCGAAAAACAGGAATGCCCCGGCTACCATTGATACGGCACCGCCTAGAATCATCACTTGGACTGCGAAGCTGTTTTCAAAGAAACCATGGCTGCTGGCGCTTCCGATAGCTGTGATCCATAGTGCAAATGGGATTATCATTATCGCCCAACCAATCATTCTTCTTCT
>DATLTL010000100.1:0-10571 GCA_035533635.1 Nitrososphaerales archaeon | reverse complement strand
AATTACGAATTCATCCCTGTCCAGCGAGTCATTGACAGATGTTGCCACGTCTTCGAGATATTTCTTGAGAGATGGTTCCTGCGAAGCGATCTTTCCAATTCTCATTACTCTGTCGGAATTTGCGGGACCTGTTCCAGTTCCGGTAGTTCCTATCTTTTTCTTTAGATGGCCTTCGTTGTCTCTAGCGATGTGCTTCTTCTCGATTACAGCGCAGTTTCTATCAACGCGTGTACGCGACTGGCTACCCGTTTCTTTGATCTCCTTAAGAAAGACCCGAGGATCTACCAAGACTCCTGCACCTATCAAGAGTCGAGTCTTTTTATTCACTACGGCGCTGGGAAGCATTCTCAATTTTATCGTCTTTCCATTGCAGACGACCGTGTGTCCAGCGTTGGGCCCAACTCCACCTCTCACAGCTATTTGGGGATTCTCCTTGAGTGCGATGTACGAAATGATTTTCCCCTTGCCTTCGTCGCCGAAAGCTCCGCCGACCACAACACAACAACCCAAGTGGAAACTCAGTACCTTCTAGACAAAACTATCGTCGCAATAGTTCGGTTTTAAAGGCTTAGCAGCAGTTCTACCGGCCAAATCTTCTGCGGCGATGCTGGTAAGTCCTGACCGAACGCATCAAATCAATTTTTCTGAAATCTGGCCAATACGCATCTACAAATAACAATTCAGAATACGCACTTTGCCATAATAAGAATCCGGAAAGGCGCTCTTCGCCAGAAGTCCTGATGACAAGGTCGGGGTCAGGGTTGGGAAGGTAAGAAGTGTAAAGAGAGTGCTCGATGGTTTTTTGATCGATTTCATCGGGAGAGAGCTTCCCCTCTTTGACTAAAGTTGCAATTTTCCTAACTGAATCAACGATCTCTGTTCTCCCGCCGTAGGCGATCGCAATATTCAGAAAGTGATCGGAATAGTTAGCAGTCTTCATTTCAATCTCTTTGAGAATCTCCTGCATCCTAGGTGTCAAGAGTTCAAGTCTACCGATCGCTTTGACTTTGACTTTGAGCCTAATTATCCTCTCATCGCTGAGGAGTTTGTTCAATCTTTCAGTAAAGAGCTCGAAAAGCTCGTTCAATTCGTCAGGTGAACGATTGAGATTCTCGGTTGACAAGAGATATAGAGTAATTGTCTTTATCCCGATATCGTGACACCATTCGAGAAGATCTTCAGCTGTGTTGGCTCCTTCGATGTGACCAACAATCCTCTCGATAGACTTGTTGCTCGCCCACCTTCTGTTCCCGTCAAGAATGATTGCAACGTGTTTTGGTACTTCACCATTCTTTACGCTTCGCGAGAGGAATGACTCGTAAACTCTGTAAACTCCTAGATAGTTTAGTATGGAAGGCATCTAACCAGTCACCAACCTAGGGTAATGAGAATTACTTCCATGTCAAAATGACTTTTGTTATAGAATGAATGTAGGAAACCGCTATGCATCCTTTGACACAGATGTTTTAGATTTGTTGTACTTCGACATCTGGACTTTCTCTGCGTCGGCTCGTGATGAAGCTATAAAGGTAAGCTGCAATTGTAAAGTTTACTGCAAGCGCGAATAGAATGATGGCGACGTCTATATTGCCGTTTGTTCCCCCGTTGACCAAGTTATTTGCAAAGAGAGAAACGGGGAAGTATAGCAAACCCAACACCAAGAGTTCCACAATGTACCTCGCAATGTGCCTTGACTTTGGTCGCAAGACGTTGAAAAAAAGGGTACCTGCGATGTAAACCCCTATGCCTAGCCAAACAAACTGCTGAGCGCTTTGCACAAAGTATCCAATCATTTTCGGGATGTAAAGCAACGCTGCCGAGGGGCTACTGCTTGAAAATTCGCGTGCGAGAGTACAAGCGTCAGTAGTGCAACTTCCTGTCGTGCCTGATGCAAAGAAGATTGAAGCCCCAGTCGCGAGTCCTACAACTATGATAAGAGCACTCGCAATCGTGGAGAATAACCGGAGGTAACCCGTAGGTGAAAGTTTGCCGATTCTTTCTACTCGGCGATCAATATCGAACCCGCGCACGAGAAATGCCACTCCGACGAATATGCCTAGAAGCAAAAGAACTGAGCTAGGAGAATACTGTGAAATTATCGCCAGCGCTACAAGAATTATACCAGGAACTCCAAGCGCGTACTTTGAGTATCTCGAATCAAAAAGCAACATCCTGAGATATCTCCCAAAGACCATGTACGACTCCTCTAACGAGCCGCTGTGCTTAATGACGATCTTCTTCAGAGAAATTATAGGAACCAGGCTCTGGATTACCGGTGCAAGCTCTTCGCCTTCGATGCCGTCAGAAACCAACACCGCACCATCTGCTGGATAGCCCTTCAACACGTCCGCGACTTGACTTCTTATTTTCTTGTCGCCTTTGACTCCTCGGTCATAGAGCCCGCTGACAATTACCACTTCGCAAGGATCACTCTTGCTCAAAAGTTCATCGTACTGGCGGACCGCGCCAAAAATAGCGTTTGCATCTGCCTCCTCGGGATCGCTAATTGCAAGCTTCATCGCGGCCTGAAGGCAGGCATCACGTCCTACTATCGGAGTTTTCACTCCTGCGCGCCCAATGTCATCATCTCTATCTATGCAAATGATCAGCGTTTTCGAAGTTTTTTTCTCGTCATCGTCTAACGAAGATGATGCGGAATGATTTTCATTGGACTTGGTGGGAACGTTGTTTTGGCTCAACACAAAACGGCTACTTCAGAACTTCGTTGTCGTCTCCAAACACAAGCTTCAATTCGTCTAAACTCAGTTTTTCACCCTGCTCGTATTTCTTCCTCGCACCATCTCTTGCTTGGCTTACCAGCTGTCTTGTTTTTGCTTTGCTCGTCTCAAAGTCTCTGGAGCGCTTTCCGTCGAGCTGGTTCCTTCTCTGGCCTCTTAGAACATCGAGTTCGTTTGTGGCGTTGGTAATCTTGCCATCAAGTTCGATCAGGGTGTTGTTTATACCTTCAATTTCTTGGAACAACTGATGCCTTTGATTGAGCATGGTCGCAACTCGCTCGTGCTTTGCCTTCACCTCTGGATCGTTTTCGGCCCTGAAGTGGTTCATCTCGTCAAGCTTGGACTTCAGCACTTTGATTTGGTCCATCAATTTTGTGTACTCTTGCTTTGTGGTGTAAGCTTTTTTCCAAGCCCTAAGTTTGGTTTCCAGATCTTTTACAACTGCGACAAGTTGCTTCTCTTCCTCCCTGGATAGCCTTTCTGCCTGTAATCGCCACTCAACCTTCTTTAGACGATCGTTGAGTGCCTCTCCGCCTTTGGGAATGTTTTTTTCGTAACCATTAAGGACTTTTTCGACTTCCGCAGACTTGGCTTTCACGACTCTAATTTTAGATAGCAAGTCCCGTCTGTTTGCTTTGAACGTAGTCATGTGCTCGTAGTATTCGTCCAAAGATTTTCTATCGTCATTTATTTTCTCTGTGAATTCTCGAATTTCTTTTCGAATGTCCCTTCTTCTCTGATCAAGACGTTTGTACTCATTAATCATGTCCAGTCTTTGAGAAGCGAGAGCATCGATCTTTTGACTTAGAGCCTCAAGATCAACCTCTCCTTGAGGTTGCATAATTCGAACGATTCACCTTTTGCTTATTATAACTATTTTGACGGCGTGTACATAAATGGAATGTAGTTATCCTTTATGGTTTTGTAATTGGTTTCAAGCGCGAAAAAGACTTTATCAAGGCCCCATGAGAGCGTTGAGATGAAAGCCAGTCAACCCTGCCGAAAGTGGGAGCGCTATCTCCCTTCATCATCTCAAAGACTCTCTTGGCTACTCTTACAGGGAGTCTAGTTCTTGTTGTATTGAACTCTATCAGCTTTTTCGAACCATAAACGCTCAATGCTTTTTCCGATATAACACCAATCATTTCAGCCTCCAAGTTCTCACTAATCTTTTCAGGAGAATAGCCCCGTTTCGCGTACCTTTTCTTCAATACAACCGGTGAGCAGCGTAGTACAACTACGAAATCTAGCTTTGATTTCGGAACAATATACGGAAGCAAATGTCCGCAGATGATTCTTCCATCAGTATCGATCGCTCTTCTTGCCCTTTCCAAATCGACTACAAATTCCTTGTCGCGCATTGCTCCGAGTCCATGTTTTATCGCAAAATCATTGACCAACAAAAGATTCAAGCCGCTTATCTTGGCAAGCTCTATTGCTACCGATTTCTTTCCGGTCCCAGGAGATCCTGTTATTCCAATTCTAGTTGGAAAGATTCTAGATTTTTTCAACGCCGAGTCTTTCGCGAACAGACTAATTGAGCTTTGCAAAGGATATTACTCTCTTTGACTCACCTGCGGAAATGGTTATAGATCTCTAGAATCTCAAGAATTCAAAAGACCCGCAATGAGAGGAAATCCTAAAGGAATAGTGATTAGGCTCGCTACCAGAAAGGATCTGGATGTTCTAATGAATCAACGTCACAGAATGTTTGAAGATATCCGACATAGAACGCCCGCCGAACTCAAGAGAGCTGACTCAATCTACAGAAAGTGGGTGATCAAAATGTCAAGGAAGAAGCGTTTTGTTGGTTTCCTGGCCGTGAAAGAGAACGGCGAATCCGTAGGCGGTGGGTGTGTTTGGATAAGGGAAACGCAGCCATCCCCGAGCTCCGGTCCAAGATTACAAATGCCGTATCTTTTGTCCATGTACACAAAGCCCAGATATAGAGGCAGAGGGATTGCTACATCCATAGTAAAGGAAGCAATGAAATGGAGTAAGAAGAAAGGCTTCAAGATGATGACGCTCCACGCTTCGGAATTTGGCAAGCCCGTTTACACCAAGATTGGTTGGAAAAGGACATGGGAAATGCGGGTCGACCTGAGCAAATTCTCCCCAAAAGATTTTGTTTAGGTAGGCTCAGATAAAGCGGGTCGCGACATGAAGACTCTAATCCTGAACCGTCAAGAAATCGAAAAACTCCTTCCGATGTCAGAGTGCATCGATATCATAGAGGAAATGTTCAAGGATCTAGCTCTAGGCAAAGGAACTCTTCCCCAGAGATCCATTCTCCCTCTTCCAAACGGAAAAGGTGCTATAGCGTTGATGCCCGGATTTCTAGACAACGCCGTTGGCGCTAAGATTATGACGTTATTTTCTGGAAACGTAAAAACCCAATACGAGACGCATCAAGGCGCAGTACTGCTATTCCACTCAGAAAATGGGAGCTTGCTTGGTATCATGGATTCAACGTCGATCACTGGTATGCGTACGGCAGCTGCAAGTGCGGTTGCAACGAAAACTCTTGCAAGAGAAGATTCTACTAATCTGGCGATTTTGGGATCAGGATTTCAAGCTGCCTCCCATTTAGAGGCGATGCAACAGGTAAGGAAAATTACATCTGTGAAAGTTTGGAGCCGAAATTACGACCATGCAAAGGAATTCTCTAGAATGTTTGGTCTAGTTGAAATTGAACCAGTAGTTTCTGTCAAAGAAGCTGTAGAAAAAGCCGACATAATCTGCACAACGACAAGATCGTCACAACCCGTTTTGAAAGGCGAATGGATACGGGAAGGAGCGCACATTAACGCGGTGGGTGCTTATGCCCCTTCTTCAAGGGAGCTTGATTCAGAGGCAGTAGTAAGAAGTCTTTTGTTTGTAGACAGGCGTGAAGCCGCGCTGATAGAAGCAGGTGACTTTCTCATTCCAAAAAGGGAAGGAGTGATAACTGACATGCACATCAGAGGAGAGCTCGGGGATGTACTCCTCGGAAAAATCCAAGGTAGGACTGGAGACAATCAAATAACTTTGTTCAAATCACTCGGCCTCGCAACGGAAGACATCGCTATAGCTCGTGGACTGTATCAAAAGGCGTTGTCTGAATCCATTGGGTCTTGGATCGACATTGGGAAAAAAGGGAATCCGGCAAAATGAAAACCCGTAGAATGTTTTCGAAGTTTGAACCTTATTCGTGGGAAACGTCGACAACAGAAATCGCTTCTGCGATGAGGCTCAGGTCATCTAAGATCATTCGCATGGACACTAATACATCCCCGTACCTTCCCCGGGATTCGCTCAGAGCGCTGTCTAAGGAAGCAACTAAGATGCGCGTCAATGATTATCCTGATACATCCTATCTCGGAGTCCGAAGAGAGTTATCAAATTATTGCGAGCTAGGGATTGAAAATTTCGTAGTGACGAACGGAGCCGACGAGGCTCTTGACATTATCACGAAAACGCTTCTTGATCCTGGCGATGAAGTTTTAGTCCCAAGCCCCTCATACTCAATGTTCAGAGTAGCTTCGGAGTTGATGGGAGCTAAAACCATCATTGTTCCTCGCAAAGAAGACTTTAGAATTGATACCGAGAAGATCGAGTCAAAGATATCCAAGAAGACTAAGATAATATTTCTCTGCAGCCCAAACAATCCAACGGGGAACTCGAGTTCTCTCAAAGAGGTGAAATCGCTCCTCAATATGCAAGGTAACAAGACAATTGTCATTGATGAGGCTTACTTTGAATTTTCAGGAAAAACTTTTGCGAAACTCGCTAGTGAGCACGACGACCTACTAGTGGTCCGAACCTTCTCGAAAGCGTTCTCAATGGCAGGTGTCCGGGTGGGCTACATAATTGCATCTAAGAAAAATATCAACAAGCTTAACCTCGTCAGACCTCCAAACAGCGTAGGTGTCATTTCACTTTTCCTGGCGCAGAATGCTCTAAAGGACAAAGCGTCTATGAACAAGAATGTTCGAGCAATAGTTGCAGAAAGAGAAAAGATGATCAGGATATTGCGTCGAGAAGACAAAGTTAAGGTGTTCCCCAGCCAAGCAAACTTTGTTTTGTTTCGGCCGACAAATGGGCATTCACAAAAACTTCACGGTCTTCTTATGAAGAAGGGCTTTGTACTTAGGAACTTCTCCGACTATCTCGGAATCGAAGGATGCCTGAGAGTAACAGTAAACACACCCAAGGTTAATGTTTCATTCTTGAATCAGCTGTCGCAAGAATTGCACTCGCTCGACTGATACATTTTTTGACTTTGAACCCTTGAAAATCCGATCAATAATGATTCCCTCAGCAATGAAGGGTTTGCTCCGGCCGGGATTTGAACCCGGGTCAGTGACTTTCGAGTTTCGCATTCACGAAATTTCTCTCAAGCGGGTTTCGCCGACGAGAGGCCACTATGCTTTTCCGGTGAATTCCGACGAGTGCTTTGCCCATCGGAACGATGGCCGGACTACACCACCGGAGCAATTACTGGTTTCTGAGGACGTTCTTGGCTGCGAGTCGGATGTCCGAAGCCTTTACGGTATGTCTTCCAGCATGAACGGACAACTCGATCGCCTGCTTGGCTACCTGAGAAGCTATCTCTTCGACAACCCGCCTTAGTTCCGCAGCAGCCTCATCGCTGACCCTTTCCGCACCCGATTTCTTGATTATTCGGTACACCGCAGCTAGACCGAATTCTGTTTCGGACAAAGATTCCTCGGAGCGCCATTTGACCTGAAGAGCGTATTTTAACTTTTGAGCGGGGAAGTAAAAAGTAGAAATAAGCCGTTCGAGCGATGATTCCTGCGCAAACCTTAGCGAAAGAGAAATGATAGAATTTTGAAAAGGATCGCCATCATCGGCCTTGGTGTCTCGGGGAGTTACCTGCTGAACAGACTGAGCAGGGACCACGAAGTAGTCGGTTATGAACGTCAGAAGGAAGGTCAATTCCAAGCTGTGTGCCTTGTCCCGGAAACTCAGATAATAACCAGTCGAGGAGTCATCCCTATCTCGGAAGTCAGAGCAGGCGATCTTGTCCTCACACACAAGGGCCGTTTGAGGAAGGTCATACAGACTTTCAGTCGTTATTACTCTGGGACGCTGGTGAAAGTGACCCCAAAGTACACAAACCTTCCAATTAGGCTGACCCCTGAACATCCAATACGAGTGACAAGATCTCATTTCTTCAAATCACCTCATCCATACGAATGGATCTCCGTTGGAGAAATAGCAGATCCGGACCAGGTGAAAATGTGCGTACCTGGAATCGCGAAAGATCAAGAAGTGAAGCCAGTAATTTCTCCAAGGCTGATAGGGTACTATCTGGCAGAGGGCTATTCGGGGCCTGATGAAACTTACTTCTACTTCGCGAAGGAAGGAGAGGAAGATTTGGTAGATGATACAGTAAATTTGCTTAAGCAAGAGGGATTCAAGTGCCATGTAGAGCACCGCGAAACCTCGTGTGCCGTCGTAACCTATTCGTTGAAGCTTGCTAACATCCTGAGGCAATTTGGGAGCAAAGCTTACGAGAAACATATTCCATTTGATTACGTGAATCTTTCGCAGGGGTCCATCGTAGAGCTCTTGCGTGGGCTATTCAGAGGGGATGGATGTAGAACCAAGGATGGAATAGCTCTCACAACTAGCTCCATTACACTTGCGGTTCAAGTGCAGCTGCTCCTGAGGCGATTTGGAATATTTGTGAGCGTGCGGCAGGACAGAATTGCCGGAGGGGACACATCTGTAATTAACGGCCGACTCTTGCTGCGAATGCATACGTCATTCAGAGTAGATGTTAACGGCCGTATCAACGAACTTCTTGAATCATTCGGAGAAGATGCTCTAACACAATACAGTTGGTCACACGCAGATTGGATATCGAGAACCAACAATTTCCTTATCCCAATCCGCAAGTATGAAAGTGAAGAATATAATGGACTGGTGTATAATCTGGAGGTTGAAGAAGACAATTCGTATCAAACTATCGTTGGATGTCTGCATAACTGTGCTTGGGGAACTTCAAAACATGAGCTTACAAAAATAATGAAACCCTTGGGGATCGACTTTCAAAAGTATATTCTGTTTAATGGAAAGGCGATGCAGGTGGATCTTGGAAATGGCAAGTCGAGAAGTATTCCGCTAAAGGGACTCGTGACGTACGATAAACACCAATTGGAAGTGGACTTGACGAAGGGGAAGAAAGCTAGATTTGGAGTGAAAGCAACACCAACCATGCTCAAAGATGAAAATTACGACATGATAATTGATTGCACTGGGTTGCACAGGGCCTTCCTGCCGAAGATCAAGAATGACATGTGGGTTCCTTGCGTGGAGTACAAGGTCAACTATTCCGATGGGAAAACCCCGTTCGAGGATTTTTTCATAAGACCGTTCAACCAATTGTCCGGGTATTTTTGGTATTTCCCGCTGGAGAAGGGATCTGCATATGTGGGGGCAGGTGATTTCAAGAAGGAGCAGAACGAATTTGTTGACGCGTTCAACGCCAAAAATCCAGGACAGATTGAGCGCAAAATCGGAAGGCCCATCAGGATCTCCCCGCCAAAGTATTGTGAGCCTTTTTACATTGGAAACGTCGTCGGGTGCGGTGAATCCATCGGAACCGTATTTCCACTTCTGGGTGAGGGCATCATCCCGAGCCTCCAATGCTCACAGCTCTTGTGCGAAAACTTGGACAATTTGCCGGCTTATAGGAAAGCCGTTCTGAAAAAATTCGAGTACTTCAACTACGTTTACGATATCATCAACCTGAAACTTCAGGGAAAGTTCAGCATGATGAAGCAACTCCCCCTCATGCTCAAGGTGTATCGAGAAATGAAAAAGATGGAAGACCGCTTCGGGATGGAAATTAGATTGAACGATTTTAAGACAATTTTCAACTCATACTAACTCTGGAAACCGATTTGATTTCCTACGAAAGAGCTCCTGATGTGGAAGCGACAGCAAATCAAATAATCAGTGTACTTGCCCTAACTTATGTCGATAAAAACCGCCTTCATTTTTACAGAAGCAAAGGTAGCAAGTCTAGGAGAGTTCAAGCTAGGATTCACGGGATGGGCCGGATCTGGTTTGACGCGCTGTCAATGCAACCAGAATACATTATCGAAGTCATTTCCGAAGAATACGACAGACTCGCCCAACCAGAGAGAGAAAAAGTCATCATCCACGAGCTTATGCACATACCGTCGAAGTTCAGCGGTGGCTTTGTACCTCACAAGGGCAAGATAAACAAGAAAAGTGTTGAAAAACTGCACAGAGAGTACAGCGAGAAATTCAATACAGCCCAAAATGGGAATAGTTTTTTCTAGGCCTCGAAACTTCCAAATTTGCAATTACGATGCAACGACCGAATCTGGTGTGGCTTAGAGATTCCGCGTGGGTTCAAGACGCAGGGACGTTCAAAGCTATCCACCAATCCATTGTCCTGATTTGTTCATTCGTTATCGTTCTGATTAGTTCCTACGGAATCGTAGCAGAGATCACTGGTCACATCGACATCGTTGGAGCCGTGCTAGTTGATGTCGAATTTCCTCCACAGTCAATTTTCCCAATCTACGCGAAGCCGGTTTCTTATTTGATGATAGCCGTACTTGCTTTGACCTATTCGGGATTTGAGTTAGCGAGACCGCAAATGAGGCATTTCACAAAGTTTCAGATATCCATTCTCAAGTTGCTCGCGTTCGTTGGGATCGCACTAGCAGCGTACGAGGTTCTTTACAATTTTGCAATTTGGACAGCCGAGATTGCAACTAATTCATTGCTCGGTTCGTTAAACCCGGACGTGATAATTAACCAGTTCCCAAATCCGAAAACGCCTTGGAACTT
>DATLTL010000099.1:0-7874 GCA_035533635.1 Nitrososphaerales archaeon | reverse complement strand
TCAACGACTATTTCAATGGCATCAATCCGATTTCCGAAACTAGAATCGAGAATGTATCATCCAATGCCGTAGAGACTGCTAACAACGATGGCTTGGCCACAGATGATTCAGAGAAAAGTAGTAAAATCGAGAAGAGGAAAGTGAAACCGATCGAGCAATTTCAGACTACGCTATTCTAAAGCAGAAATCCTGACATCCAGGCCAACCTATGAGTAGATAGTAAGGAATTGCTTTTATCCTTGAATCAGTCACTAGAATGAGAGGAGTGAGATACAAATTTGGTGTCCGTAACTCTAGCCAGAGTTGCTGGAATTGCGATGCTTGTGGCGGCGCTACTTGGCATCTACATCGGCGCATACGATAAACTACTTTCGCAGTACGAACCACTGCACTGGGATCTTAACTGGTTGATTGTCGCCGTGACGGTAGTAGCAGGTGTACTTTTGATTGCAGTTCCCAGGAATATCATACTCGTAAGCCTGTCGGGTGTTGTGTGGCCGATTGTTTACGCAATTTCCTTAGGAATAGATGTTGCGACGAGACTGTGCCTTGGCGGGTCTTCTTTAAACTGCTGGCCATCGAAAACTGACGCGTTTCAATACCTGATTTTGAACAACCCAAACATTCCTGGTGGATACGGATGGCAACTCTGGTCAGGCACTATGCCGATAATAATTGTCATGATGTTGATTGCCTTTGTACTTTCAATTGTATCAGTAGCGAATCTCAAGAAAGCTAAGGTATCAAAGTACGAAACGACTACAACTACAACCACTACCTCAACCAGCCATTCCACTCCAGCGAAACCATCTGATCAACCGTAAGACTGTCCCATCGTAGCTCTGAAAGAGTGCGAGATAGAATCTTTATTTCGAGGAGGAACTACTCGCAAGGCAACATGCCGACATCTGAAAACGATGCAAAGGGATCCATTTCACTCCTAGAACATGTTCCACTGTTCTCTTCTTTGAAAAAACCGCATTTGAAGAAACTAGTAGAAGCTTCAACGATTCGCTCGTTCGACGCAGGAGAATTCATAACTAAACAGGGAGATGCGGGAGTAGCCTTCTACCTTATACTCGAAGGGCAGGTGGAGGTCAGGCGCTCCAATAGATCTCTCGCAAAACTGGGGGAGGGTCAATTTTTCGGCGAACTCACATTGATAGATAATCATCCTAGAACTGCCGACGTTGTAGCTATTGACAGATCAAAATGTCTCCTGCTGTCGAGCTGGACGTTTCATGGACTCGTAAAGGCGAATCCAGATATTGCGCTTGCGTTGCTCAAAGAGATGGCGCAGCGATTGCGCAAGACCGACGAAGCTCTCAGCGATCTATGATCCACGGGGCGTTTGATTTTTAGCCGTTACATTTCCAAACCTGGCCGTAGATCTTTGCCTCAAAACGACCAGAGAAGACTTGCCGCAATAATGTACACCGACATGGTTGGGTACACCGCACTGGGGCAGAGAAATGAGTCGCTTTCTCTCGCTCTGGTCGGCGAGCAAAGGAAGTTACTGAGCCCAATTTTCACGAGATACAATGGAAAAGTGATCAAGACAATGGGTGATGGATACCTTGTAGAATTCTCCAGCGCCTTGGAAGCAGTGAGATGCGCGTATGACATCCAGAGAGCGACGAGGGAATTCAACTATTCTTCGCCACAGGAAGGTAAAATCCATCTTCGCGTGGGCATCCACCTGGGCGACATCATCGAATCACAGGGTGACATTTCTGGAGATGCAGTAAACGTGGCATCGAGGATCGAATCTTTCGCGGATGATGGTGGCGTCAGCTTAACACGCCAGGTCTATGATCAAGTGCACAACAAGTTCGACCTTCCATTGGCAAATCTTGGGATGAAACCCCTCAAGAACGTGGGTGGCCTGGTGGAGGTATACAAGATTGTGATGCCATGGAATGAAGAAAAATCCGTCTCGCCAATACCGCTCGATAAGAGAAGGATCGCTGTCATACCATTTGTCAACATCAGCCCGGATCATTCTGACGAGTATTTTGCAGATGGGTTGACTGAGGAGCTCATAACCAAACTTTCAGAAATACGCGGCCTGCGAGTCATTGCAAGAACATCAGCTATGAGCTACAAGAAGAAGGAAAAGAGCATCCTGGAGATAGGCAGAGAGCTTGGTGTCGGTTCCGTGGTTGAAGGTAGCGTGAGAAAGTCTGGTAACAGGATCAGGGTGACGGTACAACTGCTAGATGCGCAGACCGAGGAGCACCTCTGGTCGTCCAACTATGACAAGGAATTGGATGATATCTTTGCGATCCAGAGTGATATCGCGTCGAAGGTTGCCAGTTCAATTTCAACCGGCATTTTCCCAAGACCTGCGCGGAAAGAAACTGATGATGTTGAGGCATACACAATGTACCTAAAGGCACGACAGCTATACCATGAGGGTACCGAATCTAGTCTTAGAGAATCAATAGTGCTCTTTGACCGAGCCATATCCAGGGACCCAAAATTCGCTCTGGCTTATGCAGGTTTGGCTCATGCTTGGGGCAGGATAGCATCAAGCGGTTACGAGGATTTTACAACCATAACTTCGAAGGCAGAGCCCGCGGCAATCAAAGCGCTCGAATTTGGCCCAGATATCGCGGAAGCACACGCCGCGATGTGCAATGTTGCTGGATTCCTGGACAGATTTGACCAGGGAGTCGCCGAGGCAGAGAAAGCCGTCAAGATCAACCCAAACTTGTCGGAAACGCACATTTCACTTGGAATTCTTTACTCCAGCCTACGCGGTCTTGACGATGCCTTGCAAGAATTCCGAAAAGCATACGAAATTGATCCTCTATTCTTTGCAACGGGTACCTTCGTCGCGATGATCGCCCGGGTGGCAGGCAAGATGGATTTATCGCTAGATGTGTTAGAAAGAATGAAGGAAATCAATCCTCGTAATCCGAGGGTGTACGTGAGCCTCGCCGAGTGGCAAATGACGAACGGAGATTTCGCAAAAGCTCAGGAGATGCTTGACATTGCGCGGCAAATAAATTCAAGCGAACCATCATTGTTGTTAAACCAAGGATTGCTTTACGCTCAAACTGGAAGGAAGAAAGAAGCCGAAGAAGTGTTGCAAGAGGTGATGGGCAACAACAAGGAATCCGTTCGACTCTTCGGGCAGCTATACATTCAGGCCGCGCTTGGAAACCTCGATGAATCGTTTAGCGCTCTGATGAGGCAAATTGAAACACATTCGTGGCCATTTCTCATAAGATTTGACCCCACCTTCAAGGAGCTTCGGAAGGATCCAAGATTCGAAGAATTCTGCACAAGAGTTGGGATTCCGACATGAAGCATTGCAAGTGCCTTTTCATGAACCCCAACTGGGATAGCTTGACCGCATTTCCTCGACTCGCTTGACAAAGTTTGGAAGCGAAGTTTTATTGAGTTGAGCTTCGAGTCGGACCAAAAATGCATGCGTACCTGGAGCAAATCCCATGGAGGTCTGCCTGGTCAGGTTCCGACCCTTCTATCAATTCTGGCTCTGACTACTGGACACAGTGTCATGTTCGCAGAATCTATCAAGACATCGCAACTTTTTAACGAGACAGATTCTTTCAATACATAGCGAATCTCAATCCATGACATCTATCGTTATTGAAACTGAAAATCTCACCAAAATATTTGGAAGCAAGCTGATCGCGGTGAACAACCTCAGTCTGAAGGTCGAGGAGGGCGAGATACTGGGATTCTTGGGGCAGAACGGAGCGGGTAAAACAACAACAATTAGACTCCTATTAGGATTGATAAAACCGACGGCCGGAGATGTCAGTGTCTTTGGTGAGAGGATGAACTCCAACTCTTCGAATCTCAGAAAGAGAATAGGTTATCTTCCCACCAATCCTAGATTCCCACCAAAGATGACCCCCATTCAATACTTGGACTTTGTTGGAAAGCTCTTCTATCAAAGCAAGGATGAAAGAATGGGTAAACTCTCAAAACTAATACGAGCGGTTGGGCTGTTGCCCAGCGCTTCCAGAGAGATAAAGGGGTTCTCCACGGGTATGATCACGCGCTTAGGTCTTGCTGCTGCTCTGATGAACGATCCAGATCTGCTGATTCTTGACGAGCCCACTTCTGGGCTGGATCCGGCGGGGAGGAAATCAACACTGGAACTCATACAAGAACTAGGAAAGGAGAAGACGGTCTTCATATCTTCGCACATCCTAAGCGAGATTGATCGAATATGTACTCACATCTCCGTAGTCGACGAAGGTAAGTCCATTTTCCTTGGTTCTATGAAGGACATGAAGAAGCGAACGCAAAGCAACACGCTTAGGTTGGAATTGGAAGGCAATCTGAATCTCGTCTTCGAGAATCTCAGGAACAAAAGTGGAGTGACCACCATCGTGAAGAGAGGTGAGATAGGGCTCGATATGAGCTATGATTCCAGTTTATCAATGTTGGAGGCTGTGAGGATTGCAATAGACGCTACGGCGAAATGCGGGTCGGAACTTATTTCAATTTCATCGTCTACGTCAAGCGTTGAAGACGCATTCCTTGACATACTGAAGGAGGAAGAATCTCGTGGGTTCCTCAGAGCAGTTTAGCGAAAGGATCGCGCCATACTTGGCGATCATGCTTGCCGACATGTCTACTCTGTTTCGAAGCAAGTTGACTTTTGCTTGGTTCATCGCCGCGATATTTCTGGAGCTCGTACGGGTCCTCGGTTCCGGCTCCGCAGGCACGACTTCCTCGGTCGTTTCTGCAGGACTGTCAGATTTTGTCCTCATCTGGAGCTTGATAATGATCGGAATGACTGCGAGCGCCGTATCTTCGGAATCGGGAGAGTTCGCGGATTCAGTTATGAGCAAATCCGTCACTCGTTTCGATTATCTCTTTGCAAAGTTCTCTTCGAGAATCATCTACGTGCTCGCGATGTACGGCGCAATTTCAGCGGTTATCGTGGGATTGACTTTGGGTATTGTGAAAAATGATTACCAGATCTACGGATTGATTTCTTCGCTTCTTCTCGTTGCTCTCGCACTGATAGTGCTGACGACAATGGGAGTGGCATTCAGTACTTTCTCGCCAAACACGATCATAGCAATAGTATCACTCTTGGTGGTATGGTACGCAATGATGTTTTTCTTCCCACTCGTGAAACTGGAGTTTCTGTCCCCGGCCAATCTCATAACCCTACTGCCTGGTATCATTCGAGGTAATTGGACTACGACATTATGGAATACAATCGTCGGGTGGACCTCGATATCAGTCGCTTGCACTGGGCTTTCGGCTATCTACTTTTATCTCAAAGACGTGTAGGATGAAGAAACCTGGATATAGATCCCCAAAAACTGCGACAGTCTTTAGGTGCTTTGAAAAGCCACGTATTCTATCGCACTTTCATTCACTCTTTGGCTTGATAATTCCTGTTCTTTTGAGAAGAGATTCCCAGTCCAGTTTGTAGAGGACTACTCCAAGGACTATGAAGAACACGGATAGGATAATTGAAAATTCTATCGTCGAGAGGCCCAAGATGCCCTTTGTGAAGCCCGTTATGTCAAGGATTCCATAGAACTCTAGAAAGATCTCGACCGTGCTCTTTGCAAGTTTTGCGAGCAGCGTAACTCCCAGCATTGGTGGAAGATTAGCCCTGTTTGCACCGGCGCCGATGTAGATGTAGTCGTCCAGAGGCAGGGCCGGAATAAAAGCGGTAACGAAAAGCGCGACGAAGAACGACCTCTTGTTGAGCCACTCATGAAACAGCTTGATGTTCTTGTTCTTCGTGAGATTCCGCCGGAACCCGAGCGCACCAGAATAGAGGACTACCTTTGCGACCGTCGCGCCGATTCCAGTAACTAGGACAATTATCACGAAATTCTCTACAGTGAAACCAGTGGAGATCAACTCTGTTGTTGCGATCAGGGTGTAGGAAGCTCCGAAGAATGGTGTCGCGTTTGTGACGAAAGAAATCACGAAGAGCGTTAAGAGAATGAGCAAGCTGGCTAGCAAGAAGATCTCTTCGAACCAGATTAGCTAAAGGAGAACCAACTTAAAGAACTGTATGGAATTCAAACATTCCCGAGATTGATTCTCAAATTCTTTGGTCATTCAGTTTTCTGATGTGGCTACCAAGTTTCTATCTGCAGACCTGGAACCCTTTCGAAATGTGTTGCATTACGCGTGGCCAACGGCTCCCTAAACTCCAACGCGATACAAGCAATCATCAGATCAAAGTCTCCGATTGGATTTTTCTTCAAAATCCCGCTGTTTGCGAGTTGGCCGTATTTCCGGCTCGCTCCTTCAGTAAGGTCAAGCACTCGAAGAGCGGATATTATGCTCTGTACCTTTTCAAGCTCCTTATGAGGATTATTGGATGCATATGCGCCGATATAGAGTTCACAAAGATTGATCTTAGTGGTGGAGATACTTGCCCCATTCTCTGCTTCAATCCTTAGTCTTTCAAGAACCTTCTTCTCCTTGCGGATAATGGGAATCAAAACCGAAGTGTCTAGACAAACCATCTCTTGAAAACCAACTACCCGGTCTATTTACAGCCTTACTCTTCGAAGTTTGGCTTTCCGCGTCCTTTTCATTGCTGATTCTATTTTTCTTGCAAGATCTTCATCCGGTGACCAGCTTTCAACGAGCTTCAAGAGCGAGGACGCTTTTCCTCTGTCAGACGTGACACGAAGTATGACATCTGTGAAGGATTCGTTTTCCTTCTTTCTCATTGCGAGAGCGCTGTAGGCTTCTTCAGATATGGTGATGTTCTTGTGGGCCACGCACTATCAATGTATGTATGTGTATTGATGTTGTTAAGAGTTACGCCACTCTTTACCGAAAGTCTTAGGTCGGATCCGAAAGACGATCACCGGGCAGAGCCTCTAATAGCAAACGATTTTCAAGATATGGCGAGGATTTTCGAGATAACTCCATTCACACCGGATGATTTGGTCGGTGCCTACAAAACGGAGTTTGAAAGCTCGTACCCATTTGAAGGAGCAGGTTTGCGACGTGCCGCGTGGCTTTCCCGCGGAGTATTCCGAAGGTTTCTAAAGTACTTGCAATTATGCCTCGAACTCCACATCGAGCAGGCCGGGACGCTGGCGAATGAAATCACGATCAGCGCAGAAACAGTAGAAAAAGCTCTCTCAGAAGAAGAGATGGGCAAGGACTGGGAGATCGAGCTCCGACAGATCTTTCCAAAGGGAGATGGTTGGAAGAACGCGGCAAAGGTGCTGAACATCGTAATCTTAGCTCAGGGCCCCTTCCCGCAGAGCGAACTCTACCAGTTCGTACAGTGGCTGGACAAGGGGGAGGTCTCGAGGATGGTGTCAAAACTCGAGGAGTACGGCTATCTCCGCAGGGAGATGAGAGATCGCAAGAAATACATCGAAAATGAACGTCTAGACTTCTGAAACAAAAATTCCGTGAAACCAGACCGGTTCTATTCTCAGGGAATCAGACGAGCGGGACGAAGCTAAAATTAAGAGTCTATTGAAGGCAATAGGCGCCAAACAAATCTCGAAATGAGTGAAATTGGCCGGTTCATCTATTTTAATTGATACTAGCTTTTGCTAGTTCTGTCTATTTTGTTTACAGCTAGTAGCAATCCGTACAAGAGTGCCTCCGGTCTGGGCGGACATCCAGGAACGTATACGTCGACCGGAATGACTTTGGCCACACCTCCAAGTGTAGCATACGTATCTCCAAAGATTCCTCCACTGCATCCGCAAGCTCCAACTGCGACAACTATCTTTGGGTCCGGTGTAGCTTCATAGGTTCTCTTTAGTGCGATTTCCATGTTTCTCGAGACAGGTCCAGTGACAAGGAGCACGTCAGCGTGTCGTGGTGAAGATACAAAATGAATGCCGTATTGCTCGATGTCGTAGATCGGGTTGTTGAGC
>DATLTL010000098.1:0-6284 GCA_035533635.1 Nitrososphaerales archaeon | reverse complement strand
ATCTCCTGTTTCGCCAAGTCGAATTAGCAGTAGATCATCGATTCTACCATGGAGTTTTGCTTCTTCGTTGAATTTTAGATTGACGACGACTTCTCTTCCTTCGACTGATATCAGACCAGATCGTCTTAGCGCGTATGCTATGAGCTCGTGGATTGCCTTTCCCTCGTTGAATATCGCGAGCTCTTCGGATGACGGAGGTTGCGCGTACAAATATGAGTAAGCCTGTTGACGCAGGCATCTTTCGATGATGCTAGGATAGTATGAGCCGAGCTTGAATTTGTGGTTTATTGATTCTTCTTCCCATTCAGAGAACATCCCTTTCTTCAACGCGTCTTCTATCATTGTGGAAATGTGGGCCGGGTCAGAGAGAACCTTTGAGAGCCATTTTTCGAACCTCTCCTTCTCTTCTGGTGTGATTTCGCTCGAATTCAGATCAGTCAAGAATTTATCGAGTGAAGACAATCAATTGCTTTCTGAATTACAATATATTCAAACCTTACCTTTGAATAGTCAGCCTCCAGCCGAGCTAGTATCAGGTTCAGTCCGTTTCGAACTAGAAACTTCATCCGAGTGATCTGCGAGATGAGCGGATATCCTCTCGATCAAGAAAGCTTTCCCGCATTTCGGGCATATGACGAGTTGTACCACCCTTCCCAAGATTTTCAAGGCGTAGAAAGTCGGGCTTGTTTAAAACCATTAAGACAGAATCGGACACGAGAGTTGCCGCATGATTGGGCAGATCAACGGAGAGAATCAATCGACTTGGAAAGTGCATTGATGGCGCGCTCAGCTCTCCTCATTTCCGCGTTATATCCCATATGGCCCAATCGCAATACTCTACCTGTCAGTTTACCCCAAGAACCTGCGATTACTACGCCGTATTTTGCACGCATTTTTTCTCTCAATTTTGCTTCATCTAATCCCCGAGGGATTTTGAAAGCAGTGACAGTGTCGGAACATATTTCCGGTCGAATTGGAAAGAGCTTTAACCCTATCTCTTTGCATGACGCCCTCACAAATTCCGCAACCTTTGCGTGTCGATCGTAAACCTTCTCCAAACCTTCTTGCAAAATCATGTCAACAGCCATGTCCAGAGCGAAAATGTCAGAAACGGATTGTGTATACGGAAAAGTTCTCTCTTTCAACCACATCTTTTTCCAGTTCAAAAGATCCAAGTAGAACGACTGGACTTTGGTTTTTCTTCTCTGAATTTTTTCCCATGCTCGATCGCTCACCGAAATCGTCGCAAGGCCTGGTGGGGCGCTGAAGCACTTCTGGCTAGCTCCCAGACTGATATCGACGTGATTTTTATCTGCGTTGACCGGGATTCCTGCAAGAGACGAGACCACATCTGCGATAAGTATGATGTCATGATGGTTGCAAATCTTTCCAATTTCTTTAAGAGGTGAAATTGTGCCACTGGGAGTCTCGCAGTGGACAAAAGTGGCGACTCGTAAGTTGGGATTTCTTTCAATAGCTCTTTCAACTTGGTTTGGACTAACAACGTCATCATAGTCAGATCTGACAATAACCGGCTGTCCTCCATAGTTCCTAATGAGATCAACAAATCCGTCTCCGAATACGCCTGAAGTCAAGGCAAGCACTTTCTCCTTCGGCTCGACCAGATTTGCGACGGCTGAATCCAGACCGACCATCCCTTCGCCCGCCATCACAAAGACAGTACTCTTTGTTCCCCCTACCTTCCGGATCTTATCGCAGAGTGAATCATAAATTTGGAAGAAGACCTCGTCGATGTCCGGATTGATTAACGGTCTGGACATTGCTTTGAGGATTTTGGGATGCACGTCCGTCGGGCCCGGCGTGAACATCAGTTGTTTCATTTTTCACGACTGCAGTGATTCAGTTACGATTACTGTTATGCATTCCCCTCACAGAATGTAAGATTGAAGATGCGAAACATGCGGACTCGAAAAGACATTTAGCAATCACGTGTCAATTGGGTCTCATTCCAATTGGATTCAGAAAAAGAGAGCGTCTTTTCACGTAATTCGACCGGTCTCGTACGTGAAATCTCGCCGCACCACGCGTTCATCTACAATTTCATGGCAATTGGTCTGTGTACATTTACTTGGGTAACACTCTTCTCGATAGCGTATTCTTCAAGTTTCTCCGGATCTAGCATCGGGCTCGCTGTGATACTGCTAGCAATTGCCGCAGTCCCATTCTATCTCTGTACCTCAATGCTCTCCTCAGCCATGCCCAGAGCTGGAGGAGACTATGTATGGCAAAGCAGAATTCTTCATCCCGCTATCGGCTTTGCTGCGGCGTTCTCGGCCTGGACAGTTTGGCAGTGGTATTTCTCCGGCTTTCTTGGAGTAGTCATAACCACACTGGGATTTCAGCCGTATTTCGCTCTGCTTGGTAGAACAAACGCTTCCTTTGCGAGTCTCTCTGCAACTTTGGGACAAAATTTTGGGTACAATACTTCAGTATTCGAGATTACTACTGCGATAATCTTGCTCGGATTGCTAGTCGCGGCGCTCGGAATAAAATTCTACGTGAAGCTGCAATATATCTTGTTCGGAGGTTCTCTAGTATCTGCGTTGACTTTGCTTGGAGTATTGGCAAGCACGACCCACGCTCAGTTCGTATCATCCCTCAATAGTTTTTCAAACCAAATAATCCAGAGTTCTGGGAACCAAACACTCGCGACAACAGTACAGGCTAATGGTGGATACTACGGCTATATCATAAAGATGGGCGGATTGAGCCACGCCCCATTTAGTCTTCACGGCACGCTCTTGCTCTGGGGAGTGATTTGGCTTTCATTTGGCTACGCGTTCTGGAGCATATACAATCTGTCAGAAATAAAGAAAGCCGGAAATCTAGGAACACAAGTTTGGATTCAGGTGGGGTCGAGCCTCAGCTTCGCAATATTCCTGATTGCTCTTTGGTATTTGCTTGAGAGAGTTGTGGGGGTTGATTTTCTAACATCTTACTACACGCAGTTTTATTCCGGAGGCGTAGCCGCGAATCCCCTAGCAGCTTTCTTTACCCCGTACTATCCAGCTCTAATAGCATCAATCAGCTCAAGCCCGATAATCTGGACACTGATATTGGTCGGACTTACCTTCGGCTTATTTCAAGTCATACTCATCGTATACTTCGCTTCAACGAGAATAATGCTAGCGGCATCAATTGACAGAGTGCTTCCACAGAAGATCTCGTGCGTCAGCGATCGAACTCACTCGCCTTTTGTTGCCCTACTCATCTCTGCGATTGGGTGTGAAGCTTTCCTATATCTGATCATTTACCAATCGAATCTTCTGTCATACTTTGGCACCGCGGGACTAGCAACCCAGATTGCCTACATTTTGATATGTGTGACCGCAATTTCATTGCCCTTTAGAAGAAAAGATGTATACAAGAATTCCCCAGCAGGAAAGTACAAAGTGGGGAGAGTTCCTCTCCTGTCGATCTTGGGAGTAATCTCGCTCGCAGTAAATCTGTTCATTGCATGGATATTCATTTTTGGTCCGCCACTGGGCGCACTTTCAGTATCGACTTTGGGTTCGATAGAATTTGTTTCAGGGATATTTGCGGCGTGTCTTTTGCTATATTTCGTGTCCTGGGCAGTGAGGAAAAGTCGCGGCGTCGATCTGCGATTTGCCTTTTCTGAGATACCGCCAGAATAACTATTCCTTTCCGAATTCCAGAGCAAGTTTTGCCAGAGATGTTGCTCCAAACTTCAACACGCTTTCATCTACCTTGAACTTTGAGCTATGGTTGGGGTATATGCAACCTTTCTTCTCGTTGCGTGTGCCAATATAGTAGAAGGTACCGGGAGCTTTCTGGAGAAACCTTGCAAAGTCCTCTGCCCCGAGCTTCTGATCGATTTCCCTAGTCTTCGTTCCCTTGATTGTTCTTAGGACCTCGGTGACTCGCTTTGTCACCTTTTCATCGTTGTAAGTTATTGGATACGGGTCCTTCACAAAATCAAGGACGTATTTCGCCCCGAAAGTTTCGCAAACATCTTTCGTTATCCGTTTGAAATATTTCATTGCCGTGGATCGAGTTTTTTCGTCTAGCGTGCGCATTGTTCCCATCATAACCGCTTCATCTGGGATTACATTATCCGTAGTTCCAGAATGAATGCTACAAATTGAAATTACGAAGGGTTTGGTCGGATTTATCATTCTGCTAGAAATGGCCTGAAGTGCGTTGATTAACTGTACTGAAACAAATATTGGGTCTATCGTCTCGTGAGGTCGTGAACCGTGACCACCCTTTCCAATAACCTTGATTTCAAATCCGTCTGGTGTGGCCATGAACGGACCCGGTCTGATGCCGAAAGTTCCCGAGGGATATTCACCTCCGATGTGCAATCCGAAAACGTAATCGACTTTTGGGTTATTCATTACTCCCGCTTCTATCATGGGTTTAGCCCCGCCGGTTTCACCGTCCTCCTCGGCAGGCTGGAAAAGAAACTTCACAGTCCCATGTAGATCGCTTTTATGTTTTGAAAGCAGAGTGGCAGCACCGAGAAGCATGGCGACATGCGTGTCGTGGCCGCAAGCATGCATTACACCATGATTTTTTGATTTGAACGTGAGGTCAACATCCTCCGTCACTGGTAGAGCGTCCATGTCAGCGCGGAGCGCGATTACCTTTCCGTTCTTTTCCCCCACAAGTGTCCCTAGAACACCATTGCCTCCTACGCGAGTCTTGACCTGCATTCCTAGTTCTCTCAACTTCTTGGCCACGAGCTTTGCTGTCTTGTACTCCTTGAACGAAAGTTCAGGCTCGGAATGGATTTTCCGTCTGATTTCTATTATTTCTGGTTCGATCTTACTTGCTTCTTGTAGGAGATTCGGCATGGAGTTTTATTTTATTCGCGAGTGGACAAGATATATTCTTTTTCTGCAACAAATTCACGAACGCTTAATAGGCGTTTGGAGATAAACGACTCTATGGATGCCCTGATCGTTGATGATATTTTGTACGATTTCGTTTACGGCAAGCTAAAATCAAAAAGGGCTGCAAAGATAATTCCTTACGCGAAAACATTAATCTCAGCTGCGAGGCGAGCCAAAGTAACGATAATCTACGTCTGCGATGCTCACCTTTTGGGAGATCCAGAGATCAAATTGTGGGGGCCGCATGCGATGAAGGGAACGCGCGGCGCCAAGGTTGTCGACGAACTGGAGCCTAAGAGAAAAGATTACGTTTTGGAGAAGAGGGTCTACAGCTCTTTCCATGAGACGGGATTAGACCTTCTGTTGAGGGACTTGAAAGTTGACTCGGTAGTAGTCATTGGGCTGTACACAGACATTTGCGTGAGGCATTCCGCAGCTGATGCGTTTTACCGAGGTTACAAAATCACTATTCCAAGCGATTGCGTCGAATCTCTTGTTGATGGAGAAAACGAAGCGAATGTCGAGTACCTGAAGAAAACGTACAACGCCAAAATTACGACGACAGCAGCACTGGAAAAACGCTGGCTAGCAAAGTAACCCAGCAAAGAGCTCCCAGCGAACTCCCGGATGGCAAGGAACGCCATACTGAAAATGGATAACTACTCAAAGCTAATTGTCAATGTTCATGAATTAGTTCATAGAAGATCATTATTTAGTTGAAACTCCAGAGGTTCAGCATCATCAAATAAATAGCTGTAAAATTTTAGCCTCACTGACGATCTCGGTTAAAATCGTGTTATCCGACAAAGGATGTAATTTTCTCGCTAGGAGGAGCACTCTGCAACATGGAGTAGCAATCAACGCGGTTTTGATTTTGGCTGCTGCTTTGTTTATTTCCTTGATCCTCTTCAGTAATGCTATCGCTAACCTGCCAAGCGCCAATATGGTGACCCGAACCACAAATTCCACATCCACAGAACAGCCCTTGCACGATGCAACATCAGTGACAACTTCAAGCTTAATTTCATCGAACGCTACGACGCGTTCAAAGTTTCTCGGTATGAATCTCCAACAAGAATGCGTCGGAGCTTTCAACATGACCTATACTTTTTCGACCGCGTGCAAGATTCAGAATGTTTTTGATCTCACGCGTCTGAGAATTGCGATCATCGAGCCAGTATTCACTACGACTGCTTACTCTTCGTTCTACCGATTCTATGCCACCTATCCAAACCTCGCGAACAATACCAACGTCACGCAGAACACTGATCTATTGAACGCGTCGATAGTTTATGATTGGGGCGCAAGCGCATCATTGCACTATTTTGTGACCTCCCCGCTGGCGAAGCAAGCTGGGATGGTCATAGGAAAAAATGCTTTCATTTTCACTGACATTAACGTGAATGA
>DATLTL010000097.1:0-11692 GCA_035533635.1 Nitrososphaerales archaeon | reverse complement strand
GCATTTGCAGTATTTAGTGCTATGCAATAGAACGGCATACAATATGGAAGAATCTTGGAAAAAATATTAATGGAGCTTCAACGATAAAATGCAACGCAAAACACATTTCTTTCAGTTTTCGGCTAGATAGAAAACAATAAGATAACAACAATATCACATCATACACGCCCGTTTCCGAGAACTGATATTTCAATGTCTGAAGCTAGCACGGAGATTCCCAGCGAGGTCAGTGACATTTCAGATCTCGACATCGGAAGTCATGCTGGCTACGTCTTTGAGTCAAATTCAGAGAAGCAATTGAAACTATTCTCACTATGTAGGGAATCTGTGAATATCAAGAACTGTGGTCTCTTGTACATAGCCGGCAAACAGGGCGTGAAAGGCATCCGTCTGTCGCTCATTGACACTGGATTCGATGTTGCATCTTACCAGAAAAATGGGCAGATGAAAATAATCGATTCAGAAGAGTGGTTTCTGGAAAGCGATCGCAAACCTCAATTCAAGCCAATCGAGCAACTAAAGATCGAGTTCACAAAGCTTGCATCTGAGACAATAGCCATGGGCTATAGGTATCTTGTCGTAATTTCCGAAACTGATATGCTGGTCCGCAAGGGATTCCTCTCAAAATACATTGAATTTGACGCCAGTCTGGGCAGATCAATTAGAGACCTAAAAGCCGCCTTCATATGCGCCTTCGACAGAAGAGAGCTCCTAGCCGCAGGAATAAAGGATCCTGCGACGGAAATATCGGAGCTACATTCAGTAATGCTCTAAAAGAGTCGTATTCTACTTTAGAAATCAGCGGGCAACATGCCTTGCGCCCTTAGCCATTCCATCTGGGAAACAGTGTATCTCCAAATAATGTCGCATCGGTCTTCTTTTTTGAAATCCCAAGGAACGAGCAGGACGATATCTCCAAGACGAATCCACACTCTTCTTCTGATCTTGCCACGGATTCTACCCAGCCTCGTCTTACCATCAGCGCACTTTACCACGAGATGGTCGCTTCCCACGAGTTTGATAACGTGACCATACATTTCTCCTTCCTGAGCTAGCACCATTTCTTTGAGCTGTGCTTCGTTCAGTACCTTTCTTTTACCCAAATTTCTCCAAGCCTGCTACTTTACTTGGAAATTACTTCGTATTTCCTTCTTTAAAACCTTCCTTGATCAAATGTAATCAAAAAGGGCTTTCTTCGACGGAGAGGGAGGATAGTCTTCATATTTTATTTCCGTTTCCCAGCCAACACCTAACCAAGATTTGAAGAGCTTCTTCTCTTCATCTGAAGCCTGATCTCGTTTCGCTATTCTGTATTCCATCAATGGTTTGAACGTAGTTTCAGCAGTCAATTCGAGCAAGGAACCGAGTCTAGAGACTAGAATCTTGATAGGAGTTTCCGGTTTTCTGTTTGTGACGTACCACGAGAACTTTGAACTGTCCATACGAAGGCCGTCAAGCGCAATGATTTCGTCTGCGACGACTAATCCGGACGTCTCGGCAGGATTATCTGAGAGGATCCCAGCTACCACAAGTCTGGCAGATTCCTGCCTTATCTTCACGCCTAGGAATCCCTGCTCTGTTTGGGGCTTCTTCGGTGTAGTCTTTAGTCCAGCGTAACCCAAATATTTGTCAAAATCGACGTCATGTCTACCTCTGACGCGCAAATCAAAGATTTGCTTTGTTGCATTGGCGCCGATGATGTCGGCGCAGATTCGCTCGAAATCCTCGTTCATGTATCCACGGTTTTCTTTGACAAATGTTTCTTGGTACAACATGCGCAAGGCGTCGTCCAAATTTTTCATAGATGCAGTTGCTTTCCGAATCTCCATGTCTAACATCCATCCAATCACAGTTCCCTGGAGGTAGTAAGACGAAAGAACGTTGGGTGAGTTTTCATCCTGTCTATAATGCTTGATCCAAGCATCGAAGCTTGCCTCCTCTGCGCTCTGCCACTTGCTCCCGGGAAGAGATTTCATTAAGCTGACGTTTGAGCAGAATGCGTCCAAGTAATCTCCCAGTGTGTAGATTCCGGCGCGCCGCAAGATGTAATCGTCGTAATAGCTTGTTATTCCTTCAGCAATCCAGAGTGAATTCGTGTATGTCTCAGCGGTATAGTTGAATGGCCCCAATCCAACGGGCCGCATCCGCTTTACGTTCCAAACATGGAAAAATTCGTGGCTGAATAACGATAGAAGCTGGCGGTACTCCTGAACCGGTTCTAACCTATACAACGGCGCGATGCAGTGAGTGCTGTTCAAATGTTCCAGTCCACCATAGTTCTCGCTTGAAAAATCGATCAGGAAGACATAGCGCTCATATGGAATTTGTGAAAACACTTGGATCGTAGTTTCCACAATTTTTCTCAAATCGGAAACAAACATAGTCTGATCGAATTCCTTCTGAGTGAAAATCGACACTTCGTGTCTTACTCCGTTTACGTAGAAGGAATGCACTTGTTGATTTCCGACCTCAATCGGAGAATCAACCAGGATGTCAAAATTCGGAACTAGAAACGACTCGGCGCCATCTTCCTCCTTCTGCGCGTTTTCTAGTCCTGTTGAGATCACCTTCCAATCAGGATCGGGAAACACTGTAAGGACTAATTCTTCGTGTTGGAGACCATCAACATACATGAAAACGCTGGCGCCATTTATTATAGCGTGCAGGTTATCCAAGTAGCTCGTATCGACCGTAAACTCGAGTCCATAGACGCGATATTTGATGCGGACGTTTGTAGCACCCGCTGGATCGACTTCCCATACATTTTTCGACGTCTTCCTTGAAACTAGTTTCGTATCCTCGTCAATATCGAATGCAATTAAATCAAGAACGTTCCTAGAAAATTCCCGAACCAGATAGGATCCAGGTGTCCAAGTGGGCATCACCAAACGAATGGTGCCTGTGCCAAGCTTGACTTTGAAATCCAGAATATCAATGGCGACCTCAAAATAATGGTTGTTGGGGTTCTCCATGGAAACTGAATATTTGAGCAAGCCAGGTCGAATTCATGTTCGAAATAGTTGTATTTATGGAAAATTGAACGCATAGATTTTTTGTTTCATAATCCTTTTCAATTAATTGACAATTTTCGAGTTAGTCGAGTTATGCCGCTACGCTGTCCATTTTGCAACGCGAAAGAAGACGCGCGCGTTAGCGCAGTTGATCATTTCGGCAAGCACTTGGTCTTGGTAATGTTTGATTGCCCATTCTCATACAGATTCCCTGAAGACCAGATGGGATCTGACGAGTCCATGCAAGTCTGGCTAAATGATTGGAGAGCCAAAGAGGGCGATGTTTGGCTTGAGAGTCTGGGTCCAATCATCAGGGAAAGAGAAATGCGCGGCGTGGAGCGCTATAGAAAATCACTCGAAGAAAATCAAGCTCTTTAGGTCAGCAAGGATTTTAATTTCATTTGGAAAGCGGATCTCGGAGTAACGTATTCAATTCCCAGCGAGCGGGCAAGTGATTCAGTTTCCTTGTCAACATGCGGATAGTATCCAAGCACCGCACAGTTGTTTTCCGACGCGATTTTCTTAATTGATGCTAAATCTCCTCTGACGGAGACTAGATCGCATACTAGCAAAGATCGTTTTTGTCCTTTCAATATCTGAATCAATTCATCGGCGGTTTCAGCCCTTGTGTAAGAAGCGGAGGAATTGCGGCAGATCTCCTCGATTCTCACTCCAAACATGAGGTCTGTGATCTTGTATGAGATGATCTTATCGAACAAAGTGTACCCTGGATAGATGGAAGACCCGATTGGATTTCAAACTTTTGATATGGCCAGAATAAAGTAGAAAAGAGCAAAACGTTTCAGAGATTCTCTTCAAGGGGCGAACCAAGAGATATTATGCCCATAATCCGCTCTGCGAGAAAAACGTGCAGTTATGGATTGACTGTGGCTGACACTGACGATTCAAGAATTTTAATAGCTTTTGAGAAATACTGTGTAACATGAAGGTAAATGACTCTCGCTAGCGAAAAAAATCACAATGGTGAGGGAATCATGACAAATAAGGCTGAGAAAGTCTGGATTCAATATTTCTCATACGGCGATCTTGGAGTTTCAAGACACGGGAAAAAAATCCGGCTAGAAACGAGTACTACTCACCCTGCACAAATTGAACTTATTAGAAGGCTCATGAATACTCACGCTAAGCCCATTATCTATCCATACAAAACGGGTGCGACTTATGGTTGGCGTATTGTCTGCTACGTTGATCAAACATTTGGTTTCTTAATTTCAGAACGAAGAGATTTGCATCCAGATCTCATCCTCGATGACCGGTTATTCTATTCGGCTCTTTCGGGGTTTGCAGATGCCGATGGACATATTGGTTTGAGAAAAGTAAGAAAGCTTGCATCAGCTATATTTACACTAAGCAACAGGAACAAGGAATTGCTGCTTGGATTCAAGGTGGGTTTGGAGAAAAGAGGTTTTACACCCGGCATCTACTCGCTGCATTCAAAGAACTCAACCGTTCAATATCAATTGGAGCTTCGGGGTAGAAATGCCATGAAGCTCTTTCTGCATCTGGAACCGAAACACGCTGAGAAATCTGAAGCTTTGAATCTTGCACTGAAACATTATGGGCAAGACTGGAGCATTGCCGGAGCTGTTTATCGGGACTTTCGAAATTCAATCAGAAAGGGACGAGATTTGTTCATTGCAGAAGCAAAGAGTAAATATCCTCTAAGGGGCCTAGTGAAGGAGGAAAGACGCTCGACGTTAATGGAGAAAGTACGGAGCGCCCAATCCATGCGTTTACATGGTCTGGAAATAGGTACGATTGCAGAAAAATCGCACCGATCTCGAAGAACGATATACCGATGGCTAAGATTAAGGGGAAATGAAAGCGATATCAGAAACAAAGAGGAAACCAAACAGGCTAATTCACGAAACTAGTCCTTACCTGCTTCAGCACGCATACAATCCGGTTGACTGGTATCCTTGGGGCGATGAGGCCTTCAGAAAGGCAAGGACTGAGAATAAGCCGATCTTCCTGAGCATAGGTTACTCGTCGTGCCATTGGTGTCACGTACTCGCACACGAGTCGTTTGAAGACAAAGACATTGCGAAATTTTTGAACGACAACTTTGTCAGCATAAAGGTTGACCGAGAAGAAAGACCAGACGTTGACGAGGTCTACATGAAAGCCGTAATGAGCATGACTGGATCCGGTGGCTGGCCCATGACTGTTTTTCTAACTCCCAGCCTCGAGCCATTCTTCGGAGGAACGTACTTTCCCCTCACTCCGCGATACGGCATGCCGAGTTTCATCAACGTCGCAAAGGGCATTTCAGGGTCTTGGAAGACCGAGCGAAAGAAGATGGTCGAATCTGCTGCACAGATGAAGAATGCCCTAAAAGAAATGTATGACCTCAAGAAGGATCCGAATTCCAATATTGACGATTCCCTCCTCATGGAGTGCTACAACAATCTAGCCAGCTCTTTCGACGAAGCCTACGGCGGGTTCAGTGGATCTCCAAAGTTTCCGACGCCTTCCAACCTGTTCTTTCTCACTCGCTACTCAAAACTCAAGAGTTCAAAACTCGCTATCAACATGGTTACTAAAACGCTCGATTCGATGATGCGCGGCGGCATCTGCGACCACGTTGGCGGTGGTTTCCATAGATACTCCACGGACAAGTATTGGCTCGTTCCACACTTTGAAAAAATGCTTTATGACAATGCGCTTCTTTCTCTTGCCTATTCTGAAGCTTTCCTCATAACCAAGAATGAAGAATATGCTGGCGTGGTACGGGAAACACTAACTTGGATTCTCCGGGAGATGCGATCTCCGGACGGTGGTTTCTACTCGGCCCAGGATGCAGATAGTCCAGAAGGTGAGGGATCGTATTATGTCTGGAATCTGAAGGATCTTCACGATGCTCTAGGAAGTACAATCACCAACCCAGAAGTTGTTTCGAAATACTTCTCCATAACAAACGAAGGGAATTTTGAAGAAAGCAAAACAATCCTCACAGTCAAGCCTCTGGCGATGGTAGCGTCCGAGTTTGGGTTGAACGAAAAAGAGCTCGGCACGATAATTCAAAAATCGAAGGGCATGATGCTGGATCTTCGGAACAAGCGGACAAAACCTCTGACCGATGACAAAGTTGTCACATCTTGGAACGGCCTAATGATCTCAGCTTTGAGTAAAGCGTACTGCATAATTGGAAACGAAGAATATCTGAAAGCAGCAATTTCTGCGACAGAGCTAATTCTGAAAAAACTTGCAACAACAGTAGATGGCAAGATGAGACTTCTGCGCAGTTTCAGAGATGGTGACGCAAGGGGAGAGGGCGTGCTGGAGGACTATTCCTTTCTCATAAATGGCTTGATAGATCTGTACGAAGCTAGTTTTGAGCCAAGGTACCTTGAGACAGCGATATCTCTTTGCGATTCGATGATTGCGAAGTTTCATGACGCGAACGGCGGCGGGTTTTTCCTTACAGACGCGAATACAAAGAATCTCATAGTACGGCCGAAGGACGCGTACGACGGCGCTACGCCATCGGGCAACTCGGTGGCGGCTTTGGTTTGCAGCCGGCTGGCAGAATTCACTTCCCGTGATGATCTTAAGAACGCCTCGAAGGACACGTTTGAGACGTTTTGGAACATCATGACAAACCAGCCATCATCCTTTACGGAAATGCTCGTCGCGCTTCAATTCTATCTGGCAAAAACAAAGGAAATTGTAATTTCCGGAGACCCAAAATCTGCGGACACGAAAAACCTTCTCAACGCATTGCGATCTGAGTTTCTGCCCAACTCGATTGTACTTCTGGCAGACAAAAGGCTCGCAGGATTGACACCACTCGTGAAAGACCGGATTCCATTGGATGGTGAGAAGACAAGAGCATTCGTTTGCACGAATTTCACATGCAAGCTGCCTTCCACCACGCCAGAAGAGCTGCTCGCAGCTTTGACGGAGTAGGCCAATCCAGGCCAACAACCCAGTTTTCCCGCTCTCATGCGGGAAAGGAATTTCGAAATTTGAGCGAGAAACATCGAAATCTTGCTTGAGATTGGCCAGAACGAGTACGGTTTTATACGGAACACGACTATTCTTCTCAAGCTGTTCCTATTTTCGGCCTGAAAAACTGAGCACGAAGTGAATTGGTTTCAACCCTTTCCGCTATAACACACAAACAGAAAATGAAGCGCGATAAACGGTCTCCTAAAATGCAAGCTGCAAAATATGTCGGCGACTCGGCCGAAGTGCAAGTTCAAGAAAAGCAATCCGTTCGCGTGAGACTCAGTTCCGGAATAATGGATGAATTAATGGACAAGGCGTACATCAGCGTTTACGATCCTTTCAGGGAACTCATTGCAAACAGTTACGATGCGAACGCGTACAAGGTACGTATTGAGATCGAAGACGAGCATACATGTTACGTCGACGATGATGGTTACGGCATTTCCGATTTCAACTCATTTCTGACTAAAGGTATGACCGAGAAGCGCCAGCAGAAAAAGGGCACTTCAGATTCTGGCAGAGCACTCATCGGTGAAAAGGGCTTGGGTTTTCTCTCGGTTTTCAAGATAGCAAGAGAAGTCGATGTTTACTCGCGCCCCGGTCCGCAGACCTGGAAAGTGCACCTGACCGACGACCTGATACGAAATTCGATTGACAACGGAGATCCAATCCCGGTAGAAGAGGCAGGGGATTTTTTGACTTATGGCACAAGAATTTACCTTAGAAAACTCAAGAAATCTTTCAGCGTCGCAAAACTGTACGAGTATGTTAGCGTGGCGTTCGCTCCGCTGCTTACCTGGCAATTCAGGATACTCATCAATGGCAACGAGGCAATCGCTCCAGAGCTACCGGCAGGAATAATGCACGAAAGATCCGGCGAGGGATACTCGATTACTCTCGTGGACCCATACAGGGTTGAGGATCGAAAGCCAGTACGCTTCTACAACAGAGGCGTCCTGGTAAAGAGGGAACTCGTCACAAGAAGACCAAATCTGACAGGGTTTGTGAACACAGATCTTGCACTAGTCACTGGAAGAGGCGCCTATGTTGAAGATGACCAGTACCACAAATTCAAGAAATCCTTGGATTCGCTGGTCGAGGACATTCCAGATTCGCCACACTACTCTAACGTGTTGGTCCAAAAATCACTGAACAAGCTCGCTAGAGTTCTGGAAAAGGCTCTATCGACAGTTGAGATTTCTTTGCCTGCGGAATACAAAGTAGTGAATGAGCAGCAACTTGCTTCTTCGCAGTTTCAAGTCGAGCTTCCATCAAAGAACAAGGAAAAGATAAGGCAGATCAAGATTATCACCGGAACCCCGAGACTGCCCAGAGAAATTAGGGCAGCGAAGACAACCTTCGGAACGATAAAGGAAGCTCAACTCAGCCCTTCAGATCTTCCAGTGATGACGACCTCCGATTCGATAATACTCAATCTGTCACACCCGCACATTTCGCAGCTGGCGACAATTCCAGGAATGTACAGAGATTTGACGCTCATGACTTTTGTCGCGGAGGGATTTGTTGACCTGCTTGGAATAAAGAATCAGGAAGAGTACAAGGACACTACGGACAAGGTCATAAGAGAAATGCTAAAACTTTACGGACAGGACTCTCCGGCGAAGGAGCAGGAAAAATCTGCCGATGCTGGGAAAGATAAACAATCCGAAAAATAGTTTCTTTCCCAACTTCGATGACACGAAAGTATAAGACATGAATCGAATGTCCGTCATCTGAGCTGTCGTGTCAAGTCAGGTTCTGTCCGAGAAGCAACTCGAAGTGGCGCAGACGGCGCCCCTAGTGGGAAGACCACTGAAAAGAAAGGAAGATCCAAGAATTCTCACGGGTCACACGCGGTACGTTGACGACATAAAGCTCCCGGGGATGCTTCATTCGGCTGTCCTGAGAAGCTCCTATTCGCATGCCAGGATAAAGCGCATAGACACTTCAGTCGCCACAGGATCGAAAGGTGTACGGTTGATCCTTACTGCCGAAGATATCTCCAAAATTGTGGAGCCAATCTCTTTTTTTGATCTTAAAGATGGCACAAGAATCAAAAGACCTGTACTCGCTGAAAACGAGGTCAGGTACTTTGGAGAACCGGTAGCGTTCGTCGTGGCAGATTCAAGATACGAGGCAGAAGATGCACTCGAGGCAATCACGGTTGATTATGAACCTCTGGATGCAATAATCGATCCGGGTCTTGCTGGAAGAGACGATGCTCCTCGATGTCATCAAGCTATCAAGAAAAACATCGTGATGGTGGAAACTATCGAAAGTGGAAACATCGAGGAGGCCTTCTCGAAAGCCGCCAAAGTAGTAAAACTTGAGCTTTTGAACCAAAGGCTAGCCCCTGCACCTCTTGAACCAAGAGGATCGGTGGCGCAATTCGACGAAGGTTCTGAAATCTTGAACCTCTGGATATCAACCCAGGGACCCTTCCAAAACAGATCTGACATTGCTGAGATAATTCATTTCCCGGAAAACAAGTTGCACGTTATAGCTCCAGATGTGGGAGGCGGATTCGGCGCCAAGCTTTCTACATACTCTGAGGAAATCCTCGTCTGCATCTCGTCGATCAAGCTGAAAAGACCAGTAAAGTGGGTCGAAAGTAGATCTGAAAACCTCTCTTCCATGACTCACGGCAGGGGACAGCTCCAGCGAGTCGAACTAGCAGCGACGGAGAAAGGAAGGATATTGGGGCTGAAGGTAAATTTGATCGGAGATGTAGGTGCATATCTCAGCGAAGACACGGCCGATGCTACGTTTACAATTCGGATGTGCCCCGGGCAGTACTTGATACCGGCGTACAGAGCAGAGGCACAAATTGCCCTAACGAATAAAGTTCCTCATAGCGCATATCGTGGTGCGTCCAGACCAGAGGCGACGTACCTAATTGAAAGAGCAATTGACGAGCTCTCGCACGAACTGGGAATCGATCCTGAGGAAGTAAGATTACGAAATTTCATTCCAAAAGAGAATTTCCCGTTCAAGACCGTAGGGGGCCTCACGTACGATTCTGGCGATTATTCAATGAACTTGAAGCGAGCGCTTGAACTTTCCAAGTACAATTCATGGCGCGACGAGCAAATGAGGTTGCGAGAGAAAGGAAGGCTAATCGGCGTTGGATTGGCGACCTACGTGGAGATTTGTGCATTCGGACCTGATTTTCCACAAACCGCTTCGATCTCAGTGAACCAAAGTGGAAAGGTCACAGTAATCTCTGGAACCTCACCACATGGGCAGGGTCATGAGACCCCGCTCGCACAGATTGTTGCCGACAAGCTCGGGATAGAAATGGAAGATGTTTTCGTGACTTACGGTGACACAGGAATGCTACCTTGGGGGACGTTCACGGCCGGTAGCAGGTCAGCAGCTCTGGGCGGCTCTGCTGTTCTGATGTGCGCTGAAAAGATACGGGACAAAATGGCAAAGATAGCTTCGAAATCGCTGGAAGTGCCTGAAGAGGATGTTATTTTCAAGAACGGAGGGATCTTCTCGCGGGCTAATTCAGAGAAGAAACTCTCATTCAAGGATGTCGCCTCGTACGCTTATCAGCCTCGCATGCTTCCGAAAGGAATGGAGACAGTGCTGTACGCATTCAGTAGTTACGCTCCCATCAGTAGCACATTCCCATTCGGGACTCACATAGCAGTGGTTGAAGTCGATAAAGATACGGGATGTGTCAATATTCTGGACTATGTCGCGGTCGATGACTGCGGTAGAGTTCTGAACCCAATGATAGTTGAAGGCCAAGTTCAGGGCGGGATCGCGCAGGGGTTGGGGCAAGCAATGCTGGAGCAGGTTGTCTATGATGAAGACGGACAACTGCTGACCGCAAGTTTCCTTGATTACCAAATCCCGCAGGCCGAAGACATCCCTGACATTCGCTCATTTAGAACAGAGACTACAACCTTCGCAAACCTGCTCGGGATAAAGGGAATCGGAGAGGCCGGAACGATAGCGGCAACTCCAACACTAGCAAACGCAGTACGCGACGCCCTGGCACCTTTGGGGATAAAGGTGAACAAAATGCCCTTTACGATGAATTACGTAAAGGAACTGATTGGCGAAAGCGGACGGAAGCAACAATGATTTCAAAGAGCTAGCGAATTATCTAGACATCTCGCGCATACTGCCTGTGAAAGACTTTGATGTGCTTTTGAAGCTGTGTTTCGCCATTGACAAGCGGCAGGTTCTTTGGGAAACTTCCTTTGCAGTAGGGACAAGGTTCAACATCTCCACCACCTTCTGGCACTTGGTCTTTTGATTGAGACATTTCGAAGAATGCTCCGCTAGCAACCTATTTCATTTTTGTGGCTATTCGTCCTTGAAGCTTTCCGAATAGCCCATCGATATTTCTGTCTATTGTGGATCTGGACTTCCAGTCTTCCGTGCCTTTGATTTCAAAGCATGAGCGTAGTCTTCCTCGACCCATTTTCACATCAGCAGACAAAAGGCGCTCCCGGATTTCGCACAAATAATTCGTGAAACCTATGACATCCTCTTTCTCGCAAACTCCCCCATGCCCGGGCAAGAACCTGGCATATGTGCTGTAGTCAATATCGTTCAGAAAGTCAATCCAAGCCTCGATGTTAGCATCCCCAACATATGGGAAAGTCGAATTGTAAAGCACATCGCCCAAAAACATCACACCGGATTCTGGCATTGCAAGTATCGTGTCGCCCAGCGTGTGCGCGCCAATATCA
>DATLTL010000096.1:0-8444 GCA_035533635.1 Nitrososphaerales archaeon | reverse complement strand
AGCTGAGATCGAATGGGTTCTGCCTTTCCCTCGATGTAGTGTTCGTAGATTTCCTGGGCGTTCATCTGGTTCCCAGCCAAAAGGACTATTTCCCCAACCTTGTCATATCTTGGTCTTCCAGCTCGTCCTGCCATCTGCTTGAATTCTAGCACGCTGATCGGTGTTTGGCCTCCCTCCTCAAGATTGTACCGAAATAGGCTCGCGAGAACGACCCTCCTAGCAGGAAGGTTTACGCCAGCAGCGAGTGTTGGAGTCGCCGTGAGAATCTTGATCTCTCTTTCGCGGTATGCATCCTCCACTATCTTGCGATGTTTTGAGTCTAGACCTGCATGATGGAACGCGGCGCCCTTTGCGACAATCTCCGCAAGGCGTCTTGACACTTCGGTCTCTTCACCTGCTGAAGTTATCTTGTGAGCAATTTCGCGGAGCCTTCCACTATCTTCAAACGAGAGAAAATTGGACAGGATCTCAGCTGCCTTCTCAGCAGCTGCAACAGATTTCTTGCGCGTGTCGCAAAAGATTAGGGACTGACCACCTTCCTTTACGGCATCTATGGCTACGTCTATGGCAGCTCCCCGATTAGACTGAATCAGCTTCCGCTGTCCTCCCTCTACGAATGAAAGTGTCCCATAATCATAGATTCCCTCTACTAACTTCACTGGCCTCCAATTTGTTTCCACAAGTTCTGCCTTGAGCCACTCTGCAAGATCCTTGGTGTTGCTTATGGTGGCGCTCAGCGCGAGTATCTGGGCTGAAGGTACAAACTTCATTACTTTCGCAAGGATCATTTCAAGAGTAGGCCCTCTGTGCGAGTCTCCGACAAGATGCACCTCATCTGCAATGAACAGAGAAACGGAATCGATCCAGGAAACGTTGTGGCGTGCGACTGAGTCAAAGCGTTCGTTGGTGAGGATAATCACATCCCCGCCTCCTAGCGATTCGCCGGAAGAGTCGTAGTCACCAGTCGAGATGAAGACACGGAGTTTTGACCTTGTACCCGGTCTCTTGAGAGTCTCAAAAATCCCCTTAAACTCCTCATATTTCTCGGACGCGAGCGCACGCAGTGGAGCAAGATAGACAACCTTCCCTCCCCTTTCGATTGCCCTAATTGCGGCCATCATGGCAACTAGCGTCTTCCCACTTGCTGTCGGCGTAGCAAGCACTAGGTTCTTACCCTCGAGGACGCCGGCCGCGACCGCGTCGGCCTGCGGTGGATAGAGTGATTCGTACCCTTTTTTGTGAAGGGCGTCTACAAACTCGGTCTGTAGGTTAGGAATCTCACTAATCAGCAATGATGATGCCTTGCTCTCCGAAGCTAATGCAGGCGCGAGCTGCGTTTAAATATATACTGTTACTGCAACATTACTGCAATTTCGACTTGCTTCTGAGTTTCAAGTACAGACTTTATCAAAACGATGAGCAGGAAGCGCTTCTAAGAAGCACTATTGCGCGTCTTTGCGATCTGTACAACGAGATCAGGAGTGAGAAGGTGAAACAATACAAAGAGAATAAGATCAGCTTATCGAAGACAGATCTAAGAAGGATCGCACTTGAAAGGAGACGCACAAATGAGAACCTAAAGAATATCCACAGCCAAGTAGTCCAAAACGTAGCAGATAGAGTGTCTGCATCGTTTAACAACTTCTTTGAGAGAAGAGCTAGATTCCCACGGAATAAGAAATACAAAAACTACAGGTCGTTCACATACCCCCAATCAGGATTCAATTTAGTACTGACTAAGAAAGGACACAAGATTCGCCTCTCAGGTATTGGTGAAGTGAGAGTGTTCATCCACAGACCGATGTTGGGACATGTGAAAAGGCTCTGTATCAAGCGTGAAGCCGGGGAGTGGTACTCGATATTCCTTCTCGAAAGGATAGACAAAAAGGTGCAAGATGTTAACTACATTCCAGATGATAGGATCAGAGGTTGTGATGTTGGGCTCGAAAAGTTCGTTGTCCTTGATAACTTTAGCTCAGATGAGTATCCCGAATTCTTGCGAAAATCAGAGCAGAAGATAGTTAGCCTGCAAAGACACCTATCCAAAAAGAAGAAAGGATCAAGAAGATGGAGGCTGCTCGCGCATAGACTAGCGCGATTGCATTTACACGTCAAAAGACAGCGGGAAGACTATCAAAACAAGATTGTGGCTTCACTCCTGAACAAGGACACCGATGTGTTAGTGCTGGAGAAGCTATCGATCGAAAACATGATACAAAACCACAGTCTAGCAAAATCTTTGGCTGACGCGTCATTTGGCAGATTTGCGACAAGGTGCTTCAAAAAATCCCGAATGCTAGGAAAGCTTGTTCTGTTCGTGGATCCTTGGGGCACAAGTCAATTCTGTCACAGTTGTCTGCAGTGGGTTCCAAAAGATCTATCTCAAAGAGAACATGATTGTCCAAAATGTGGTATGAGATTGCCTAGAGATGTCAATTCAGCTAGGCTAATCAAATGGCTCGGCAAGATGGGCTGCTCGCCCTCGGACGGAGGGTCGTCACTCGCAGAGCTTTTCCCTCTACCGTCTCTTCGGAGAATGGCAAGCAAGAGTGTTGAAGCGAGAAGCCAACATCCAAAGATGTTGGAGGACGTCACGCCTTTTTGAAAAAGTGCGCCCTTACCTCGAAAATTACGCCAGACTTCCACATATCCTGAAACACCTTTTCGGCCTGGTCTCTCGAGAACTTGCCACTCTTCTCGATCTCTTCGTAAAACGCCTTGTCCTCTACAGGCTGCTTTGACTCTCCTGAAAGTCGCTTGAACACCTCCAGTGCTGCCTCCCTTAGTCCCTTTTCGCTCACCGGCTTGTTGTAAAGGACTCCGACATCGACCTTCTTTGTCGCCTGGTCGACTGCGACTGTGTTCAGCATTCTTTCCACCAAGTTGACAGCGTGCAACGCGTCATCGTCGGTGACCCTCGGGTGAAGGAGCAACCGAGCCCGCGCGATTGATAGTCTGATCATCCCCTCCAGCCACCTAGGCGTGACAGACATTTGGTCGGGAGATGATTCTCGCCTGAGCTTGATGTAATAACTTGAAAGTCTATTCGATGCCTCTTCGGTAAATTCTGGATCGAGTTTCTTTGCGTATATGATGTACTTCTTCAAAAGCTCGAATTCGATCGGCGGAGCTTCCGGGAAGGAGGACTTTCTTCGCATTTCCAGAATGTGTCTTGCGACAGTTTCGTCCTGCCCAGGGTCAGGCTCATCTCTAATTATGAAGATTAGATCAAATCGAGTCATAAGCGGTATTGGCAGTGCGACATTGTCAAGTATGTTCTTGTACGGATCATATTTTCCGTCGACTGGGTTTGCGGCGGCGAGTATACTGGTTCTTGCATTTAGCGTCGCAATGATTCCCCCTTTTGCAACACTTACGGTATTATGGAGAATTACTCCCTGAGAAAGAAAGTTGTGGCTTGGTTCGACTGTCACATCGTACACCCAATCAGTTTTCCAAATTCCGTCATTAGGCACCATGATAAGTTCTGAGACACGCAGAAATCTGTACCTACTGAGATCTTTTATCCTCTTTGTCTCAGATCGAAGAGGTTCCAGATAGGAAGCAACTGATTTTCTTAGTTGGATCAGCATCAATTCGGAGACTTTTGAATATCTGCGATTTTCAAGGTAGGCAATTTGACCTCTCTTTAGTCCAGTGATGTCTGCTAACATTTGCTGCGAAATACCTAGTTTCAATCTCTGTTTCTTTAGGGAAGAACCTCTGCTACGGGTGAAATCGTCAAACTTCGCAATTGTCTGCTCGACCTTTGACAGATAAGATTCTACAATCCTGAGATTCACGCCAAAATGCTGTTCGATATGCTCATAGAAATAGCCCGTGTATGAAATGCTAAGTGACTTCATCAGGCGAGCGATATCTTGCGCAATACCTAGCGGCAGTGTATTGTGTCCCCTCAGTACATTAGAACTTTTGAACTGAAAATTCCTAAGCTTTGCAAGTCTTTTGTCAGAATCCTCGACGACTCGTTCTACGAAGGCAGGAATGCAATCTCCCATAATGTAGACTTTGAAAGAATCGTTGAAGCCGTCTCTAACAATTCTGGACATAATGCCAAGCTTGTGCAACAAATCTTGGTAATCTTGAGCCAAACCTGAAGATGCCGTTCGGTAGCTAATAGAGGTGCTTTCAACTGATCCGTCTCCAAGAAATGCTGATGCGAGAAATTCTCTGATTATCTTAACCGAGGTTCCCAGTATCTTTTGCGGAGCCCTCTTTTCTCTTGCATGCATCATTACCTCAGGAAAGTTTTCGATGAACCATTTGAACAGGGTTTTTGAAATGTATCTTTGGGTCGTGACTCCTTGCTTCTCGCTCAAACACGGTGTGATTCCAAATACTTCGTTAAAGAGAGACTTGACCTCGGTTAGAATCTCTACATCGGAGTTCGAAAAACCAATTTCGAAAGCGCTTCCTGCATAAGAGTGGCCTTCTGAGATCAAGAAGCCCAGTATGCGAGATAGCTCGAGTGTAAGAAATGCTGGAAGCCGAACAGGTTTGCTCCTGTACTCTGCTTCGTAGTCAGCTGTGAGAGTTATCGCCAAGGAAGAATTTGGCACTAGTCTCGGCGCTGGAACATAATCCTGAACAGAAACCTCACTTGCGGCGACGGTTTGAATCGAGTGATCACGATAAACGTAAACAGGATGGTCAGGTGTAACGATAATCTTCCGACCATTGGAGTACTTGATGATAACAAATTTATCCGGGGCTTTGTGACGACTAACCCGGTCAACGCGGATTCTGCTTACAATGCTTGTCGAAATGTCACACGAATATATCTCCGGCCCCTCTCTTAATGGAAGTATTTCACAGTCATTACCGAGAATCATATTTTCACTGTTCTTCCGTAACAGATTTTCGACGTATTCTCCAATGCGCTTTCTTCGTCCATCTGCTAGAGAGATTTCGAATAGGGGATGATACGATTGCTGTTCCATCACTTCGTGTAATGCCGATCTATCTTCAACACGCATCTTGTCAAATTCGTCGATGCAATTGTGAACTATTGCGCCGTCTGCTACAAAATTGTGATTCTTGCCGAGCAGCACAATGTCGTAAACAAAGCCTCGATAGTCAGATTTCTCTACAGACATTACGTCGTCCAAGAAATAATCTCTATTCATCAGCTTCACAAGAGCATTCTTGGATTCTTCAGGGATTCTCTCATATCGCGAAATAATTTTCTGCATTTGGGTGACTGAAGCCTGTCTCTTAAGATTCATGCTCTCGTAAATCAAAGACCATATACCTAATTTGATGAGCTCACTTCGAGGAGTTTGGGCGAACGTACTTCTGATAATATCAGCAACTGGACCCGAGGGGATTTTTTCTGATGCCCCAGATATGTTGTATCGACGAGCGCCTGGTGGCTTTTGCATCTTCACCGACAGAGAAAGCGCTTCTTGAAGTTGTACACAGTCTCTCCTGCCACTAACGACTACTATTCCAACTCCATTCTTCACTCCTTTGTATGATCCGAGGCAATCAAATCTTCGCAATCCCAAGAGGAGGTTAAGGTTGCTTTCTCTTGCTTTGCTAAAAGTGTAAATTATGTTCCAGGTATAGTATGATTCATGATTCTTTACCGATTTCTTGTGAGTCATACAGCCATCGGCATCAGTCAACCCCGAAAGGAAGCCTGCCAAAACATCTTTGGGCAGAGATAGAATGTTTGCCAAGTTATTCTGAGTAAGGAAAGCGTAGACGTTAGCAAGAACTCGCCTGCTCACATGCCAGTTGACTGCCCGAGATGTCACTCTGTGACCACGGATGACTGATTCTTCTATTCGAGCATCGCCAATTTTGAATGGTACCTCAAACACGCTGCTCCAGCATTTTCGGAATCGCTCGATGTAAGTATAGTGTACCAAAGATTGGTGAATCGTGATTGTGGCGTGCCGTTTGCTAACCGAGACATATCCATCGCCCAAAATGAACCCGCAGAGATAAGCGAATTCCGGTGTGACCTTGCTCACACACAGTTTAGATTGGTCATAAATATGTGGCAGGGATTTCCATTCTTCCTGAACACCCAATGCAGAAGCAAGTGTCTTGAGTTCTGCAAGTGAAGGTTGTAGTCTTTGTCGGAAGAGGCTCGTCAATCGAGGAAGTTCGAGGTTTCGGCCTGCCTCCGAAACCGTTCCAAATTTTGACCGAATGAGATGCTTGAGTTGGTCTTTTTCCTCAGACGTCAAAGAGACTTTAGTACTGTCTGGAAGAATATCCCACAGCCAAATATTCTCCGAATTCGACTGTTGGGGTAGAAGTAGAGGCGAGATCACCGAATCCTTTGGTCCGAATCTACCAGCTTCCTTCCAAACTAGTGTATTCCCATCGAGGAGTAAATGATCAGGCGTAACTCGGACGTCAAACCCTGATCTTAACCTTAGAGTTACAATCTGCCCATCATGCCAACGTCTCCTCAACTTTGTTGCGGTGTCAGTTTCGACTTTCAGTGTTTCAGCATTCAATGAGGGCAAGAAGCCGCTGAATTTTCCCACTTCTGCGAACCCGCCTTCCGAAAGCCCCGGTTCGAAATCCAAGTCCTTCGCGAGTTCTTCAATACTGACGATTTGTCCATTGCAGACAACTTTGGATGAGGGATGCAGGCATGCTACGCCGAGATCGGCTAAAACGGTGGCTCCTGCTTCGAGCATCATCATTCCGTTTTTCTCCTTTACAACCGCTGCAGTTAACCCTGCGGCAGTCGAACCTCTTCCGCTAGTAAACAATCCCCTGGGTGCGACGCGAGAGACGTACTTCAGAAGCTCTGACTTGGCCGTGTTGTGTGAGATGATCCCGTTTGCAATGAACCTGTGCCCGTTAGGTACCTCAATGTCATAGACATCCTGAGGCCTGTGGCGGACTAGCTTTACCACACGCTCGATTCTTTGGCTACGGACATGTTTCTTCTTCTCTGCGACACTGGCAACCTTTCGAAGCCGCTCTATTTTTCGTCGCGAAGCAAACCCAATCTTCTTCTGGAATCTTAGTATGTCATAACCGCGTCTGATCACCAAAGCGTTGCCAACGATGCGCGAATGTATGCCAAATCTCAATAGAAGGAGTTGGACATCCCGAAGCAGCTCGATCTCAATCGATTTGAGCCCGATGCAACCGCTACCTCTTTTCTGCGGGAATACTGTTCCATCCGCTTCGTAGAGCCACTTTAGAAACGCTGACACAACTTTGTTCCCGGAAGCCAATACAAGGTCGGGGACTCGCTTCGTTTGAATGAAGGCTAGGTTGGCCGCAACATCTATACTGTGAATCGTGGCGTAATGGAGTGTTACCGTTCTCCCTTTGGCTTTCTTGGAAAGGACATGAACATCTAAACCAAATAGGCGTTTCCCGAGACCAATGAGCCGAGGTAGTATGTCCTTATCCGTATCGGACACGACGAATCCGGACTGCTCACCAGTCTTTCTCACCCATCCATCGCCGAGCATGTAACCGCATAAAGCGGCCAAGTCTTCGTCCATGTAGGAGGGGAGCTTCCCTTTAAACGCCGGACCGTATTTGCTCTTTCTTTCAAGAGGTTTGAAATTGGTCTTGAGAGGAGCAGTTATTGTGCAATGGAATCCAGAGGTCACGCTTATTCTGTCGCCCACTTTAACCTCGTCCAGTCGCCTCCATTCGGTGTCGAGTGTTCCAGATACACTTCTTCGAGCTAATACAGGATGATTAAGTGTGCCTTTGAGACTTTTTCCGGATTCAGTAATAATTTCAATGACTGGTTGTTTCTTGTAGACGTGGAAAGTGGTTGCAGTAGCCCTTCTCACTCCCTGTCCAGTTAGTACTTGAGTTGAAATCCTTTGAAGATGACTGTGTCCCATTTGTCCTATCTTGACTATTGCCCCGTTCCCAAGAACCACTCTTTCGTCATAAACAAGACAACCAGGGTCACCTACCAGAAGTATGTTTATGTCGCCCCTAAGTGTTGAGCCGTCGGGAAGTATTTTTTGGGGCGATCCAACCATCAAAAGTAGTGCCGCCTCCTTGTGGAGATCATGTCCGAATATTGCAGGGGCCACAGAGGCAACCAGTTTATCGTAGGCACCAGGTAGCGCGGCGATTGCCTTGATCTTTTCCTCCTCCTCCCTTGAGATCTCTTGCTCCTCCGGTCTCTTCCCGAGCTGCTCGCTAAAGTTTGCCTCGATTCTCGTGTTGAACAATTTACGAGCCGCCCCGCCGATAGTTTCGGATTCTGCCTTCACTATCCCGGTCAGGACGATTCTATCTCCAGGCCTTGCGACGTTCACGAGGTCTCCAGTCATGTTTACGTCAAACGACTGAGGCAACTGACCCGGCGGTAGCTCTTCCGGCATTTCCTGAATTTTTATTACCTGAAAATCGACAAACTCCGTTCTTTTTTCATCCAGTTCAAAATTCCTCGTCTCGCCACATCCTTCAGTTTCGCA